>JBGCFJ010000090.1:0-2753 GCA_045106885.1 Saprospiraceae bacterium | reverse complement strand
GGGAAGCATTGGGAAAAAATGGATTGGGGATATCATCCTGATAAGACCTTAATGGTCCGTTTAGAAAATGCTAAGCAGTACGACATTTTAAAGAGCGAGATGGAACGAAATCCTTTTGTTCAAACAATAGGAGGTTCTGTTAATCATGTAGGTGAATCTATTGCCAGAGGAAAGGTGAAAATTAAGGAAAAAGAAACAGAAATTATCGAATTTGAAGTAGGAGCTAATTATTTTGATGCTTTGGGCTTACAACTGCGGCAAGGTCGTTTTTTTGATGCGTTTCGACCGAAAGAAGATGCACAAGCAGCCGTTATTAATCAACTATTTGCGAAGCAACAAGCATGGGCCAATCCCATCGGGCAAACTTTTAGAAAAGAAGGTCAAATATATACCGTGGTAGGCGTCGTAGAAAATTTTAAAATCGCTGGTTTTTCAAAAGAATTCCCCCTCGCTTTTTATCTGGGAGTGCCTGAAGATTATGGATATATGGCTATTCGACATGCCGCAGGAACCAACCAACAAGTAGCCGATTATGCTCGTAAGCATTGGACAACACTATATCCAGACATTCCATTTAATTATTTCCACCAAAATCTAGTTTTTGAAAAATTTTATCGAAGTTATGGAAAGGTTTCTAGAGTTTTTGGATACGTTGCTGGATTGGCATTACTGATTGCTTGTATGGGCTTATTTGGTTTATCGACCCAAAATTATGCACGGTATTTAAAAGAGGCGAGTATTAGAAAAGTTTTAGGAGCGAGTGTTTCGCAAATTGTACTCTTAGCCAATCGCCAATTCTTCTGGATGCTGATTATTTCTAGTGTTATAGCGACCATTCTTTGTTGGAGTGGAATGCAAATTTTAGTAGTTATGATGAAAGAATATATAGGCACTCTAGAGTTGGGATGGACGCCATTTTTTATAGCGAATTTGTTAGTATTTGTTACGGCAATTATTGCGATTGGTGGACAGTCTTATAAATTGACGAAGGTGGCTCCTGCGGATGCTTTGCGGATGGAGTAATTAGTTACTTGAACAGCATCATTTATCTTCCTAAAAGGGCTAAAATTTCCTATCTTGCAAGTTTTAGCCCTTTTTTAATTGACGATTTACCTAATATCCTGAAAGCCATTTATCAGAAGTTAACTCCTAGAGAAACCTTTGCAGCTATGGAATAGGTCAGGCTGGTAAGTTATTATTTTCCTCATCCCTAATATCACGAATTTAGTATTAATTTACAATAACCCCTGTATAATTATCAACTTTTGTTTGTAACTTGTAAACCAATCCTATCACCCTAAACTTTCAAGTTATGAACAAACTAACTTTATTATTTTATTTCTTTTTTTTACCAACTTTCACCTTCGCCCAATTAAATCTCAGCGATTTTGAATTAGGCGGCAGCGCCACTAAACTCAATGAACAATGTATTCGTCTAGTTCCTGATTTGCAATATGATAAAGGGTCGGCTTGGTATAAAAAAGCGATTGATTTAAATGCCCCTTTTGAAATGGAAGTCTGTTTAGTTTTAGGTTGTAAAGATGAGGAGGGAGCCGATGGAATTGTTTTTGTATTTACTCCTTTTGCCCGCACAGGTTTTTGGGGTGAAGGCATGGGTTTTGCAGGACTAAATCCATCCTTAGGTATTGAATTTGATACTTATCAAAATTATCATCTGGGCGACCCAGCCGAAGACCATATTTCTGTCATGGCAAATGGAGAAACTTTTCATCCTTACAGTTTGGTTAAGCCCATTGCGGTCGATAATTTGGAAGATTGCAAACGACATCCTTTAAAAATAGTATGGGATCCTTATGACCAATTATTGAAAATTTACTTAGATTATGAATTGAAAGTTACTTATAATAAAGACTTGGTAAAAGATATATTTCAAGGCAATTCTGGCGTCTATTGGGGGATTACTTCCGCAACAGGTCGTCTAAGTAATAATCACGATATTTGTATTAAAAAATTGCAGTTTGCCGAATCTAATCAATTACCCAATTTGGGTTTAAAGTATCCAAAGGAATTGATGGCAAAAGAAAACGATAATTAGTGATGAGTTATAAGTTATAAGTGATGAATTGTGGGATATTAGAAATAGTAACCGCAAAAGATTTCAATTCATTTTTTGTGGTGGCATAGCTACGCTCCTTATTAGAAATTTTGGACTAATTATTCTTACAAACGGGGTCAGAGCGCTGCTCTTTTAGCAAAAATAAAGGAGCATCGCTCCGATACAGTCTGTAGAAATTGCTGAGTTTCATTAGTTACGTTGAGTCCGAAAGGTGGGATAAAAATGCGGGTAAGGAAGCGAGTGTAGGAAAGCGAGAATATCAGTATTTGGAGGATACAAAAAATTATACATCTTAAATTAGAGCTGTTAAGAAAAATGATTGATCATTTATTTTGACGCTGATTTCGCTGATTTTTATGATTTTGATGAAGGAAAACTGTAAAAAAATCAAGAAAATAGTTAATTTTATAAGATTTGATTGCTTATCAGTTTTGTAGTCCATCATAGTATCATCTTAATAATCAGCGTCAAAAAAAGTATGGACAAATTTCTCTTAACCCCCTTGAATCATAAATCCATCTAGTTTTTACGTGATAGATGTATGATTTATGGCATTATACCAAAACAGGTTCTCTTTTATCAACTTTAGGTGCAGCTTCCTCAATAACGTTCACTTCAATAATCTCTGCTGCGTTTTTCAATAATTTTTTGCAATCCCAACTTAGATTTTGTAAAT
>JBGCFJ010000009.1:0-5169 GCA_045106885.1 Saprospiraceae bacterium | reverse complement strand
AAACCATCAGCTCCAACAATAAACCAAATCTTAATAAAATCTGGTTTCAAAGGAATTTGTTTTTGCACCAAAGCCCTAGCTTCTTCAGTGTTATTCACCTTAACAATTGGTGGGTCTGGTATTTTAAACTCCTCTGGCTGATAAGTAGATACCAATGGTCCCGTCAAATAAATAGATGGGCTTGATTTATCGTCTTTTAGGGCTTCTCTGATGGTATAATTATACATCGGTCCGCCAACATCTACTATTGTGGTAATTCCAGCTTGTAAATATCGTTTGGCAATCGTCCCTGCCTCCTTTTTCAACCAAGCTATTTCTTCCTCATAAGGCACATACTTTCGTAAATCAATGGCGTCAGGTCGCGTATACAAACCACCAGATTGAAAAAAATGAATATGTGCATCTACCAACCCTGGCAATATAAATTTCCCTTTGGCATCAATTATCCTTGCGCCTTTGGGTTTCCTTTTTCTACTTTTTCGAATGTCTTTAATCAAACCGTCTTCAATAAGAATCGTTTGGTTTTGTTTTAATTGCCCCTGTTCGACTTCAATAATAGCCGCATTAATAATAGCTATTTTAGTAGTTTCAGTTTGTGCCTTTACTAAAAAACATCCTAAAAGTAGTAGATAGGTAAAGCTTATATTTTTCATATTCGTTTTGTCTGGTAGTTTAAATCAATATATTCTTGAAACCATATATTAAGATATTGCCCCTTTAAAAAGTGAAAATAGGAAATAAAAATAAATTCTAAGATAAAAAGTTGCAGAATTGATAAATAGCATGAACTTTGCATAATATACATTACAAAAATCATTCATTTACCCCATAAAAGGACATCAGCTATGCATTATTTTGACAAAAAACTTTTCTTCAAATATTTCTGCATGATTCTTTGCGGATTGATGGTAGGCTTTACACTCGCAATGGCATTTGGCTATGAATTGATGCCATTTGATATTCCTGGGTCTATCCTAACTTCGGCTTTGTTGGCTAATTTGGTGTTATTGTTAACTAGAGGACAAGAACAAGAAAATTAGTAAACAATAAGCTGCAACTAAAAAGAGCTAAAGGATAATCAAATCCTTTAGCTCTTTTTAGTAAATCATCTTTTGATAGCCTAACTTCTTGAGGGATAAGTACCTTCCAAAGCAATAATATAATTCACCCCTTGATAAGGTTCACAATTGCTGCCTTCTATCCTAGCTACTATAGCTGCATCGTTTGCGGCATTTAATGCCGAAGCTGCTATTTCGCCTGATTGGGGCGTTATAAAAAATCAAGCTTTGTTATTGAAACGTGTAGATACCGCTACTTTGAAATAATTGGATTGGTTAAAAAACTAGTTTTTTCAAAAATAAATCGTAAATTTAGGATAGAAATTGGAAAGGCTAAACCTTCCAGAACCGAAGTAATAATCCCTCAATTCCTAAAAAAATCAAAGTGGCAATGACTGCCCAGCGCCAAAGCGGAATTCCTTGATTGCGCTCGCCAATTAATTGCTCATAATTGGTATCTGAATTCGCAGTTAAGACTGTTACATTTGGACCAATTTCTGTGGCTAAATCTGCCTCGTTCCAATAGTCTAATTTTGATTCTTTTCTATCGTAATTAAAGGCATATTTTGCTTTCGTTTCGCCTTCCTTTAGAAACAAATCATAATAACCAGACGTTTTTACTTGGTCATAAACCCCTAAAATTACCTTCGACCCAATCTTGGTTTGTTCTGGTATAAATTCCTCCGCCGTTCCTTTTAATTTATACACCGTTTCATTCCCTCCTGTCAACTGCTGATTCTCTGCTTCTAAGAAATCATCCTTACCAATCGTATAGGCAATTCGTTGAGATTTAGCGGTAGAAATAGCCATTTTATACAACATCGGAATAAAAATCTCCCCATTTTTTACTAAATTGCTATAATTCTCTTCTAAAGGTGCGGCGCATAAATATAAGTTTCCTTTATCAAAACGATATTTACTTAGAAAGGAAGTACCATCTCGGTAAGTCAATAATTTTTCTTCTTTGCTTCTTCCGAAAGTGGTTAATTTATAACTCACTTGCGTCACAGGTAATTTTACATTGGACCGTCTGCCCTCAAAAACATCTTTGAATACAAATTCTTCATAATTCACTCGACCAACTTCTTTTTCTTGTTGCTCTAAAGCCACTAATTGATTGGCTTGAAAAGCACTTAAAAAGCCCTTATAAGTTGCGATATTCGCATTTCGGCTAGGAAAAACTAATAGATTTCCACCATTTTTAGTGTATTGATTTAACTCAAAGGCTAAACCTGATGAAATGGAATTCAATTCATTCAACACAATCATTTGATAACTAGCAAACTGCGAATAATCTAAATTCTGACTCCCCTTATTATCTATTGCAAAATAAGGAACTCCTGTAAAAGCAGCGTTTAAGTATTTATTTGCTTGCACTTCATTGATGGACAATACTTTAATTACTTCCGCTACATTAAATGAGAAAAAATAATGGTCATCAAATTGTACAGGATAATCCGTGACCGCTATTTTAGCTTCATGCCAACCTGTTCGTTGAATCGTCAAAGTAACCGTATCAATCACATAGGAATTAGCAGGAATAGATAAAGTCCCGACTGGTTTTTCTTGCCCATCATATTGTAAAGACAAACGCAAATTATCTGCTGGCGTATCACTATGATTTCGTACTCTAATCACTAATTTATTGGTCTGGTTAACCATTTGTACTGGTGCATCAAACCAACAAGAATCTACACTTATGTTTTTTTCTTGTACCGACTGCAAAGGCACTAAGTTTACTTCCCCAATAGTATCTGCATAATTGGTAATATCCGTGATGTTTTTTTGAAAATCAGAAATTAAGTAATGAATATTATTATCTGCATCAAGTGCATTCAATACCTGTTTTTGTCGAGCTAAGACATTGCTTAAAGCTCGAACGGATGGGCTTGTTCTAATTTCATCCACCAATGCCAACGCATCTTCTTTACTCACCATTCGTTGATGTCGACCTTCAAAATCATTCGTTAATACTTGAAATTCATCTTCATCATTATGGGCACTAATAATCTCTCTAGCTCTTTGCTTCCCTTTTTCTATTAGTGGCACATCCTCACTCAACGCATTCATACTAAAGGAATTATCTACAAATAGGCTTACGGCTTTTTGCCCTTTTTTCACTTCCGTATCAACGGGAATAAAAGGCTGTGCAAAAGCAAAAACCAACGCTGCCATCGCCAATAAACGCATCAATAAAGTCAGTAAATTTTTTAGACGAGAACGAGCACTTGTTTCTTCTTTGACTTCTTTTAAGAATTTTACATTGGTAAAATAAACCTTCTTAAATCGGCGAAAGTAGAATAAATGAATAATAATCGGTATAGCAAGTGCCAATAAAGCCCAGAGAAATGTCGGATATAAAAATTGCATATTTTTTTGAGAAGTCAGATGTCAGACCGCTTTGCTGTCAGTTGACAGTTTGTAGCAGTTTTGTGATTAATTGCCAATTTAACAAAGTTTCATCAACTAATACGTCTTAGAAGTTTTTTTGTTGTATTGTCAAAAAGAATCTATTGAATTAAATCGTCCAATATAGGGGTAACTAACAATGAAATTTTATAGCTATTTAGCAGAGGGCGGAGTGCAGAGGGCGAAGGTTGCCAAAAAACAGTTCCTTTTTCTTTATTTTTACAAACTGTTGAAAACGAGTGCCTCTAAAATCTTGGTCTGTTTATTAAGTCTATTCGACAAGTCACTTTTAAATTTTGAGTGTTAAATTTTGCACTTTGAATTTAAAATTTAACAAAAGTATCACCTATAGAGCGTGAGATAAAAGATTGATATTAAAAAATAATTAAATATTTATCTTGTTCGTGAAATCCGTTGCCTTCATTCATCCGTTGGTCTATTTTCTACCAACGGATGAATGAAGGCAACGGATAATTATCAATTTTTCACCTGACTATCTATACTTCGATAAATTTATCTAAACACTTTAGCATGATGCTATCTATAAAATTAGTTCGAGAAGTACTACGAGAAGCAAAATACCTCCCTCACCATGCTTATAAAGTAACGCAAGGAAGGCTAAAAAACGGCGTATATCCTCATCAAAAACATGCTTTTGGTCAACATAAAAAACAATATTTGTGTTGGTTTGAGCCTAAAAAAGTAACCAAAAAACACCTCATTATCTTTTATCACGGTGGTGGTTGGACTTTTGGAAAACCAGAAGTATTTAGTGATAGAGCTAAATTATTTGCGGAAGCAGGCTATCAAGTTGTGATGCCTGCTCATCGTAAACTACCTTTTAATAGTTATCAAGAAATTCGAGAAGATTTAATCTTAACCTTGAAGAAGGTATATGAAATTATGCAAACTAAAGGCATCTTAGACAAAAAAATTATTTTGGGCGGTATGTCTTCTGGCGGAAATTTGGCCGCTTTATTATTTTTAGACCACAGTCTTTTGGAGAATACTGGATTTTCTACGACTCATTTTGTCAGTGCATTTCTTTGTGGTGCCCCAGTAAGTTTAGCAGACATGACCGATTCCTTTTTATTGACAAATTATGCGGGAAAGAGAAAGCATCTTAATTTTAAAAAAGCTTCTCCTATTCATTTTTTACCCCCCTCTTTTTCTAAACGTTTACTCGTTGTTCATGGTACAGCAGATGGTTTAGTTAATTATCAGGGTACCGCTAATTTTGTCAAACAACTAAACAAAGTTAGTGAAGTACCGATTGATTTTTATACCATTCCAAATGGTTCTCATTTAAAAGCGGTGAGTTGGGCCTATGAAAATAATGAAGTTAGGCAGAAAATTTTAAGTTGGTTAGCCCATCAAGAAAAATTATAGGTACACCGTTCAAAAAGTTTCGTTATTTTTTAGTTAATAGGTTCTAGATATTGACCGCAAAAAGATTTCAATTTATTTTTTTTGTGGTGCCGAAACTACGCTCCTTAAAGGAATTTTGGGTTAATTACTCCTACAGACGCAGGGGTGATTGGTTCTAGTTATCTACTGATTTTGCCATAGGTTTTAAGCACTATCGGTAATCTTACATCATAAATCTGTCTAGTTGATTTGTCTATTTAGAAGATTTATGATGTATGATTTTTGATTTATGATTTATGATTTTCAGAACCAATCACCCCTGCTACAGACAGGG
>JBGCFJ010000899.1:0-3371 GCA_045106885.1 Saprospiraceae bacterium | reverse complement strand
GGTGCATGAATCTTCGCTTTCTCCCTGTATCCATGTTATCTTAGCTGCCAAAATCGGTAATTATGACAAGGCTTATGAGATGTATCTAAGAACAGCTAGATTGGATTTAGATGATTATAATAATGATACAGAAGATGGATTGCATATCACCAGTATGGCAGGGACTTGGTTATCAGTAGTGAAAGGAATGGGAGGTATGCGTGTTAGTAATGGAGAACTGCATTTCCATCCTTTTTTACCAAAAAAATGGAAAGGTATTAGTTTTAAAATTCAGTTTAGAGGAGCTACCATGCAAGTGAAGGTGAAAAGAAAAGGGACAACACTGCAAAACATTTCTAACAAATCAATAAGGGTAAATTTAAATAATCAAGCTTATAAAATACCTCCACAACAATCAATTTTAGTGAAGGCTTAAACATTGGCTAGAAAGTTGCGTATTATCCGTTGCTAACTTCAAATAATCGGTTAGCAACGGAGAGTAAGTTAATTAATTAATCCCCTTATACAAAACTTAAAAACATGAATAACAAAAAAAGAATAAATTATCTAATAATTCTTTTATTGTTATTCGCTGCTGTTATGGGTTTTAGATTAATGTTGTTACAACTTTTTCAAGATAGAGGTCTTTGGAGAGATGAATCATTTTTAGGCATTAATCTCATTCATAAAAATTATGGAGATTTTTTATCAACACTAGATTATGAACAAATTGTTCCATTTCTTTTTTTATGTATACAAAAGGTAATAATATCTATATTTGGACATGAAGATATTACCTTTAGAATTTTCCCCTTCCTTATCATCTTAGCCACAATTCCATTAGTTTATCAAATAAGTAAATTTCTATTTAAAGACATTTATTATGCGACCTTAGCCCTCAGTTTATTTTTACTTTCTCCATGCCTTATTTACTATGCATCAGAATTAAAACCCTATGGAACAGAATTGTTTTTTTCGGTTTTACTGATTTATATAGCATTAATCAAAAAAGATAGGGGAATTCCACTCATTCTAGCTGGCTGTATAGGAATATTTTCCGCTAATTCAAGTATAATAGTACTATTCTCCGTCGCATTATTTATTTTATTTGAACATTTTACCAATAGAAATAAGATAAATAAGACGATGTTTATTGGTTTGGCTAGTTGGTTATTTTTTGTAATCCTTTTCTATGTTCAATTTGTTCATAATAATCCAACCGAAGGTTTTATGGATTCTTGGTGGGAAAAAAATGGAGGTTTCTTGTTTTCCAAACAATATACTGGTGACCATTTAAAAAGAATTATCAAATTATTAGATATCTTTGGTTCTAGGTATGGTTTTATATTTGACAATCCTACTACTGTATTTAGATTCTTATTGGTTGGAAAATTATATTTTGGCTTATTATTCCTTATTGGAGCAATCGTAAGTATCATGAAAAAAAGGTATCAATCTTTGTTTTTTTGTTGTTTCCTCCCTCTCTTAGTACATTTAGTTTTAAATATTTTTGAGCTTTACCCAATTGATAAAAGGCTAAACCTATACCAGTTTCCATTAGTTATTTTCCTCATTTTATTAGGTCAACAACAATTATTTGCGCTTACACGTAAAAATTATACAATAAAATTATTACCCGTAATTTTTCTAATAGCTATTGTCATTAAACATAATAGGTTTCCTGACAATCCCGACAATACTAGAGCAGCTTTAAGCCATTTAAAAAAAATAAATGCCCAGGAGAAAGAGATTCTATTAATTTCATTTCCAGCGATGATGCATTATTATCGTTCTCAAGAAAAATATGAATATTTAATTAACGGTGCCAAATTCCATCATGCAAGAAAATTACCCTTCGATATTAAGGAATTGGAAGGAATTAAATGGCTTTATATTTCTCCAGAAGTAAGCCTTGAAGATAGAAATAGCATCACTAATCAGTTATCAATTAAAGAAAAAATAGATAATTTGAGATTATTTCAGTTAAAATGATACTATTTCTACAAATACACTAGCTCTAAACAGCTTATCTCCTAATATTCATCTGCTATAATCCTATTTTTTTTTATGAAAAATGAATAGATGACTAAATGATAAAATAATTCTTGCAAGAGTAGCGTAATATTCATCAATTCTAATATACACATTCAATAAATATTTATCATGAGAATCCATCTTTTTATTTGCTTATTATCGACTTTATTATTTATGGCATGCAAGGAAACACCAAAAAACACAACTACAGTAGAAAAGGTTTCAACTACCAAGGAAATTCCACCAGAAATGGAGTCTGACCCCATTCCAGTTAGCCCAAATCTAGAAATGCCCGAACTCCAACAAGCAATACCTCTAACTGCTTATGCGCAGCAATTTTTCACGAATACTTATTGGCATTATGAAGCGGCGGTTGTCATAAAAAATCCAGAAAGAGGAAAAGATTATATAGGAAAGTGGATTAAACTAAATGCAGATAATACCTTGGAAACAGGATTTTATGATGGTCCAGTAACCAAAGGAAATTGGATATTAGATGAGGGAAAAAATATTATCACCTTCGTAGAAAATGACGCTCAATCAGTTTATAATGAATGGCAAGTTAAAACTTCTTCCTCCTCAGATGCTATAATGATTTGGATAGGAACTAAACGATTTAATCAGAATAATATCCAGATAAAAATGCTACGGTATAATGATAAGCCAAGTAAGGGCAACTAAGTATAAGCATAAGCCCAGGCTAATAAAACAAATTGAATAGGCAATCTTAACCACAATCCCCACATTGGTACTTTCATCCCTGCACCTTTAGAAGTCAAATGATAAATATTGGCAGGAAAAACAGCAATCAATAAAGCGATTATTCCCCAAGCTGCAGCCGACTGAGTTGCAGGAATTAATAAGCCAATTGCGCCTAAAATTTCCGCTACGCCAACAATAACATTAATTGGAGACTGCCATTTTTTCAAATAAGGTGGCGTAATTTTATAAAAAAACCAAGGGCGTTTAAAATGTGCATAGCCAGCATAAAAATAAAAGGCAGCCATTATAAATTTAAGGTAAAATAAGATATTCATACGATGGGTATTTTATCAATAGAAGTTATTGAATTAAAGCAAAAGCCAAATGATAAGACAGTAGACAGTTAAGTACCTACAACCAAATACTCGACTCTTTATGATGGGCTCTTTTTCCACTATAAGCATCCCATCCGCAAGTGGTTCACTAAGAAATAAGCACTCCTGTCCGTAAACGGCTCACAAACGGTGTTTGCTCATCCCGAATCTTCCTTTCTTAGCTCATGTTAAAAAATATTTCCGTAGCGGGGCTATGCAAGCCATCCCGTCCGCTTTGCGGTTCAGAAGTTGACACTTCTTCATGCCTCGTCTAGCGAAAAA
>JBGCFJ010000898.1:0-5743 GCA_045106885.1 Saprospiraceae bacterium | reverse complement strand
CCTAAAAGACCAATAAAAAACGGATAGCTGAAAGCAGTTATTCAAAGAGCTGAGATTAGTTTCTTTTGGTTAAGAGAGAGTAGGCCGCAAGTCGGCTGCTCCTCTACTTTTCCAACAAGGAAAAATGCAAAACCTTTATTTAATAATACGGACATAATAATTTAAACACACCATTTTCTTAGGGTTTACTTGCACTACTTGATTTAACCTATCAACAGTGTAAGATGGAACGAAAAACGAAGGAACAATACTTCGTCTGGAATTTCTATGCCTAAAAAGAAAAGACCATTGTTGAAGTGACATTTTACAAAAAAAGAAATAGCTGTTATCCTATTAACACTTTTTCTTAAACAACCAGTTTTTAAACCTTAATTTAAAATGTTTGACAATAATGCTGCTTAATCGTTTTGAGTGATAACTTAAAGTCTGATTTCCAGTCTGCGTCTAAACAACGAAACAAAATTTTCAATCCTATGAAAAGAGCGACTTTTACGCTATTTCAACATGAAAGGTGGTTGCTGTTATGGCGGTTAGCTTTAATGTTAATTTTAACATGGGGGTCTTTAGGACTCACTTATGCGCAAACGCAGGTTATTATCAATTATTCTGAAACTAGAGATACTTCTACTTTTCATGAATTAACAAATTGCTCTAGTGATGCCAGCCAAAAGACTATTTCTTTTACAGATGATGGTACAACTGATGGCAATTATGCAGATGATCGTGCGAGAGTAGATACTGCTACTTTTTGCCCAGTAGATCAATGGCATCATGTCAAAATAGTGTTTACCGATTTTGATTTGGCTGATGGAGATACACTTTTTGCTTTTCAAGGTGATGCAACTGCTTTAAATCAAGCAGGT
Organism: Saprospiraceae bacterium; assembly: GCA_045106885.1. Lineage (GTDB taxonomy): Bacteria > Bacteroidota > Bacteroidia > Chitinophagales > Saprospiraceae > JAFMDF01. The sequence continues at coordinate 4,880 of JBGCFJ010000898.1, read as the reverse complement.
TTAGCTGCGGCTATCAGTGCTGGATTGACCTTAGCAAATGGAAATCCTATCCTTAACTTAGCAGACTTTAAAGCTTATCTAGCAGAAAATTCTACGGGTGCTAAAGCACTTTTAGCTAATCTATCAGGTATTAGAAAGGCGAGTGTTGGAACAGGTTCAGGAGGAGGCATTGGATCAGCTTCTTTAGCAAGTGCTAGAAGTGTATCTGATGCATTCGGTGGATGGATTGATGCGGAATGTGACCCTGCTATAAATGCTTCTGGTTGCTTAACTTTTGTTTTTGCAACTAATGGTGATCGCGCTAAAGGGTCAGGTTGGGAAGCTTGGGTGACTTGTGAAAGTAGAGATATTGCATTTGAAGACCTAACTATTAATAGTCGAATTTTAACAAAAAATGATCCTGCTTATGCTATACTTACACTTCCTGCTCCAAGAATAATGGCCTGTGGTGAAAATGTAGCTGCTACCTCCGATTCTGTTCGCTTAGTTGTCACTAATCAGGCAGGAATGCCGTGCGTAGATACTTTATTATCTCGTTCTGGTGTTCGAAATGCTATTATGGATACTTTTGCTATTGGTATTTATACTGCTGAATATACTTTATTGGCTGATCCAGCAAAAAAGAAAAGAATTCCTTTCACTATACAAGCACCCGCTTTAGCTTGTAATGATAAGATTGATATTAGTTTTGGTTCTGCTTGCCAATTATTTATTACGCCTGATGTTATTTTAGAAAGTGCTGCTGATACCATAGCCGATACGATGTATTATAACATTACAATTATGTTAGGAACTGGAGCAAATCAAGTTGTTAAAACAACCCAAAATTTTGATAATCATGGACGAGTTGTTTACCCATATATTTCTTATGAAGATTTAGCACAAGCGGGTATGTCTGTTTGTAATGCACAGGCTACTGTAATGATAGAAAGAATTTATTATGGATTGGGATTACCTACTTTTTGTAATAATGGTGTACAACGTGCCGCTTGTCAAACAATTGTTTCTTTTACAGATAAATCGAAACCATTTCTTATAGTTGATGCTATTTTGGATACCTTAGTCGCTTGTGATACAACGGGTATACACAAATTACTATCTGCAAGTGCTTTGGATAATTGTGATAAGGATATTCCAGTAACTATTAGTGTAGAAATGCAAGAAGCAGATATTTGCTTTGGTTCGCAAGGAAGTAAGGATACGACTAAAGCTATTGTTACTTTTACCGCAACAGATGATTGTGGTAATATGGGGACAGCCACTAGAGAGGTGGTTATTATTAGACCTAACGAAAGAGAGCATATTACAAAAGTAGCAGATTTGACTTTAGATTGTACGGATAGTTTATCAATGGGAGATATACCTGCCTTGACTATTGGAAAATTAAAAAATGGACAATTTGTGCCATGGGATACGATTCCTTTAAGTACGGAAGAATATATCTGTGGGTATATTTTGACTAGTCGAGATTTAGAAGTACCAGCAACTGCTTGTGGAAGAAAATTATTTAGATATTGGTCTGTAGTAGACTGGTGTTCTCCAGAAGTTGGTGTAGTTCCAGTTGATACTCAATTTATTAGATACACAGATAGAAAGGCGCCGATATTTGAAGGAGGAGAAGGAATGCCGCAAATGTTGAGCGTGGGTGCTTTTGACTGTAGTTATGATATTACTAGTTTACCGATACCTAAGGCAACAGATAATTGTTCTACCCCTCGTGTTAGAAAAGATAATGTTTTTAGAATTACAAATGGAGCATTGGAAGTTGTACCTTTTGCATTGCATACGGCATTAGATATAGACTCTTTTTATGTGCGCTGGATTGCGGAAGATGATTGCCCAGAACAAGAGATAAATGACACATTGATGCAATTGATTGTCATTAAAGATGTAACCCTGCCAACTGCTATTTGTACAGACCAGTTAAATATTTCTATTGGTAGTAATGTCTCGATTATTGATACCGGAGATATCGATTTAGGAAGTTATGATGCTTGTGGTATTGTAAAACGAGAACTTAGTAGAGATGGAATTAATTTTGGCCCTACTGTTGCTTTTTCTTGTGAAGATATTAAGGATACTATTCAAGTAACTTTTAGAGTAACGGATGCGAGTGGAAACATGAATGCTTGTTGGGTAACGGTTCACCCAGAAGATAAAATTAAACCTGTATGCGTACCTCTACCTGTAGGAACAAGTTTTGCCAATGGTGACACGATGGGAACTACTGCAAATGTTATTATTAATTGTGATGATACGAAAGTCTCTGCTATTGTAGATAGAAAACAGCCCACTGCTGCTGAATTGGCTGCAATTGGAGGACCTTTGCCTGCTGCTAAAGATAATTGCGTAGACGTAGAAAATATCGAATTAACGCCAATTGTTTTACAAATTGGTGCTTGTGGACAAGATGTTTATCAAAGACGTTGGATTGCGAGAGATATTTGGGGATTAACTTCTGTTGATACTTGTACGCAGACTATTACGATTAATTATGTGGAAGATTGGCAAATTAACTTTCCTGAAGATTTGGCATTGACTTGTCCAATGTCGCCTACTGTAACGGATAGTGTAACTGTACTTGGTGGACATTGTGATAGATTGGCCGTAAGTGTAGAATCTCAAATGTTTGATGTAGTGGATGGCGCTTGTTTTAAAGTAATCAAAACTTACCATATTATTAACTGGTGTACTTATAATCCAGGAGATGGTCCTTCGCATAATTTTAATGCAGCAACTATACCTGACAACAGACAATTGATGCCTGCTGATTTACCTAACTTTACCTATATTACTTATACACAAGTGATTAAAGTAAATGATAATGATGCTCCAGTTGTCGTCGTAACTAGTGATATGGATTCCTGTATTGCAGGAGTACATGATGACCCGACCCTTGCTGTGGGGGATTCTCTGTCTTGCGGAGCATTAAAAACATTTACTGCTTTTGCTGGAGATTGTGTAACGGAAGTAGGAGGAGAATTATCTCATGCTTTTAGATTGTACCGAGGCACAGAAGACGCAGTTATTAGACAACAAGCATTGGAAGTTTATAATTCTAATGGTTTCCAAAAAGGAAATGAAGCTGAAATGTCTGTTTTTGTATTGGCTGGGACTTATACCGCAGAATTCATTTTTAGAGATAATTGTGGTAATACGACCGTAGCTAGACAAGAATATACTTTTAAAGAATGTCGTAGACCTACTCCTTATTTGTTGAATGGTATTGCTATTGAATTATCGTCGCAGACGGTTAGTGTGGATATTTGGGCAAATGATTTTGATCAGGGAAGTTACGATAATTGCACAACGCAAGATAGTTTGAAATTTAGAATCTGGCATATTTCTTTAGGAACAAATCCTCCTGAAACTACTCAAGGCGTTCTAGATTCTTTACCAACTTCTATTACTTTTAATTGTAATTATTTAGGTACTCAAATCGTAAGAATTTACGTGATAGATGATTCTGATAATTATGATTATGCTTCTACTTTTGTTTTAATTCAAGACAATATGCGTGCTTGCCAAAATGATGAAGATGAAGAAAATATGGTGGCAGGTGACATTACTAATTTTAAGGGCGAAACAATAGAAGATGTACTAGTTAATGTGAGTGGAGCAAACCAATCTAACATGACTACTGCTGAAGATGGGCATTATCAATTTATGTTGGCAAAGCATGGTAATTATACCATTATGCCTACTAAAAATGACGATGTATTGAACGGGGTGTCTACTTTTGATTTAGTGCTAATTAGTAAACATATTTTAGGATTGAGTCCTTTTGATTCCCCTTATAAATATATTGCTGCCGATATAAACCGTTCTGGTTCGATTACGGCTTTTGATATGGTTCAATTGCGCCAATTAATATTAAATGTTCACACAGAGTTTCCTAATAATCAAAGTTGGCGATTTGTTGATAAAGCTTATCAATTTGCTACTAATGCTCCAACTGGAACTCCCTTTGATGAAATAATTACCATCCAAAACCTAGAAGACAATCTTATGCAAACAGATTTTGTAGGTATTAAAATTGGAGATGTGAACGGTAATGCAACAACTAGTAGCCTCCAAATAGCTACTGACCGAAATACGACTACTTTTAATTTTCAAATTAAAGATGCTTTTGTAAAAGCAGGAGCAACAATTAACATTCCTGTTACGGCAGCTGATATGGAATCTTTAACTGGATACCAATTCACGTTGGATTTTGGAAACTTAGAATTACTAAACATTGAAGAAGGAGTAGCGAAAATTGAAAACTTTAATACTCAATTAGTTACAACGAATCAGTTAACAACTTCCTGGAATGGTTCAGCTGATAATGATATGGTATTGTTTAGTTTAGTTTTCAAAGCAACTAGTAATGGATACTTACATGACTTTTTAACGGTTAATTCTGATTACACGAATGCAGAAGCTTATGATCAAGTAGGTAATTCAATGCCAATAGCACTTGAGTTTGAGGAAAATGAGACAGCGTTAACCTTCCAATTGGAACAAAATGCGCCTAATCCTTTTCAAGCAGAAACCATGATTGGTTTTACTTTACCAATTGCTGGAGAAGCAACTTTGAAAATAATGGACATTCAAGGACGAATCTTGAAAAATATCCGAGGGCATTATGAAAAAGGATATAATCAGATTTATCTGGATACTAAAAATTTAGGTGCAACAGGTGTACTTCACTACCAGCTAGAAGCTGATAAATACATTGCTAATAAAAAAATGATAGTACTAGATACTAGACACTAGGTGCTTACACAAAATTTAAAACCAACAAATTGTCGATATTTTAAAATGTTGATAATTGTTAATCTCAAATTCAACTTCAACCTCAAATTCCCGCCGAAGGTGGTTTAAAATTGAAAATTTGA
>JBGCFJ010000897.1:0-2607 GCA_045106885.1 Saprospiraceae bacterium | reverse complement strand
GAATTATTGCCATCTTGTTGGTAATAAGACGCTAAAATATCCAATTCAATCGGTTCAATTTTAAAACTCGGCAATGCCGTTGAATCTAATTCAATTTTTGGGGTTTTATCCTTTTTGGAAAACACATTAAAGCGATTCCATTTAGTGGTTTGTGCCTTCATTTCTTGCGCCCAAAAGAGCAAGAACATCGCTAGGCTGACAATCGTTAATTGCATCCGCAACCTCCTCCTACTTTACCTCCGTTTGCTCCGGAAGCACCTTCACGGTACGTTTGAAAATTGGTCTCGAAATATTCTACTTTCCGAGCCGCTAAGTCCATTTCTTCGTCGTTGAGGTACATTTTTTGGTAGCCTTTGACGGATGCGCAAGACGTCAGTACGCTTGCTAGTACTCCGAATAGGAGCAGTTTTTTTAATTTCTTCATACTACTTACAGGATGACAGGATTTTGAGGATTAACAGGATGGATTCCTTTTCTCAAATTCTGTGGGTTAACAACTATTTTACTATTCGATGAATTAAGTCTCCAGACTTGATTCGACTATCTCGTCGTCTCCAGACGACCGTTATTCATACTATTTACAGTCGTCTGGAGACGACGAGATAGCCATTCCAAGTCTGGAGACTTGAAATATCGGTATCTGGGTGAATGATTATTTATAACTGCAAATTATCCGAATACCGAATTTCACCTTGATGATTAACCAATAAACATTCAATACCTTTTAAGCGGTTAATCAAAGCGAGTCCTTCTATTTCTCCTAAAACGGTAACGGTAGTTGCCAAAGCATCGCCTAATTCTGGATTAGGACAAACGATACTCACACTTTTCACTCCTTCTGCTGGCGCACCTGTTCGAGGGTCAATGATGTGTGAATACCGTCTGCCATTAATCAGCGCGTATTTTTCGTAGCCGCCTGATGTGACCACCGAGCCATTTGGTATATTTAAGGACGCCAATACCATATCCGTTTTTTCTGGGTCAGGAATCTTAATGGTCCAATGGTCTTTATTCATCGGTTGTCCCCAACATAATAAATCGCCAGAAGCATTGACCAAACCATTTTCGATGCCCGTATGTCCCATGACCACTCTTGCTCGCATCGCTGCATAGCCTTTTCCAATCGCGCCAAAACCGATTTTCATGCCTTTTTTTGCCAATAAAACCGTTTGCCTATCTTCGTCTAAAATGATGTGTTGGTAATTAATTAGTTCTCTTAATCGGTCAATAATAGCAGGGGAAGGCATGGCACTTTCCCGATTGGTAATTTTCCAATAATCTCTTGCGACCGTTCCACTAATGTCAAAAGCACCGCTAGTTATTTTAGAAACTTGAATGCTTCTTTTGATTAAGTCAAATAATTCTCTATCCACTTTAACCGACTGAATACCAGCATATTTATTAATCTGCCCAGTTTGAGATTCAGTTCGCCAGGAAGAAATTAATCGTTCGATTCTTTCTATTTCTTTGACGCCTGCTCGGAGTGCATCCCAAGCAACTTGTGGGTCGGAGTGAATGGCAGTTAAGGCAAATTTGCAGCCCATTAAGCCTAAATGATGGCGATGGGCTTTGGCTTTTGGTGGTGCTACTATTACGGGCATTTTTGTTTGCTTTTAGTTAGGAAAAATTGATATTAGGTATGGGGTAACAGGTGTCGGGTGTCAGGTTAGATGCGTTAATGCGTCTAACCTGACACCTGATACCTAGTACCTGACACCTTTAAATCTTCGGCTGAATCAAGCGTACATATTCCTTCGCTGTCAGTTGATTATTATAATCCACTTCTTTAATCACCGAACCATCCGCATTGACTAAAACCATGAGGGGAAATTGTCCTTTGGGATTGTATTGTTCTGCTAATTTTTCATTATGTGCCTGCTGTTCTTTGGACAATCTATTTTTTCTTCGGTAAGGAAAATCTAATTCTAATAGGACTAAATTTTCGGCTGCAAAAGCGGTAAAATCTTGCTGACTAATGACATTTTCTTTTAATTGGATACAAGGTTTACACCAATCTGAACCAGAGAAAATCATTAAAATAGGTTTGCTGTCTGTTTGTGCCACAGTTTTAGCAGTTTCTATATTATGCAAAAAGTTTTGTGCATAACTATTAAAGGGCATTAATAAAAGAAGGAAGGCACTTAGGCGGATGATTTTGGATTTCATATCTACAGGATAAACGAGCGTTCCCGCAGGGTGAATGTCCTTTGGACATTCAAGCGAGTGAACCGCAAAGCGGACGGGATAGCTCAGGATTTTTCAAGATTCACAGGATTGTGTAGAGGTAGCTTAGGCATCTTGCCTGAGTAATCATTTTACTTAGGTTGCTTCTGAGCTATTCCCACAAAATTTATTTTAGTATCTTGAAATATCCGTTGATTAAAAAATAATAATTGATTGGTTGGTAAATAAACGGAACTGTTTTTCAAATCATTATGTCTAAATTCAGGATTAGGAATGAAACGGGGAATAGGTAGGATGAAACGGAGAAATGTGGGATGAACTTAAAAAATAAAAAGCAGGCAACTGACCTCCCTTTTATTAGCGTATAGGGGAATGTGAATAAGAAATAGGGGAATGGCTTTTTAGTATTGTCTAAGCAATAAG
>JBGCFJ010000896.1:0-17729 GCA_045106885.1 Saprospiraceae bacterium | reverse complement strand
TCAACCATTTATACCGCCTTTTTCCCTTCTAAGAAACTCAAAAAATGCGTCCATAATCCATTATGCAAGCATTTTTTGAATTCCTTAGAAGAAAAATTGACTGGTCTAACTGGCTAATTATTTTCTCCACTTTGCCTAAGTGTTCTTATTTTTTGAACGCAAAATTACTAAATGGAAGGCATCATATTTACAGGCATCCAAGCAAGCGGAAAATCAACGTTCTACAAAGAGCGATTTTTCAATACCCATATTAGAATTAGTTTGGATTTATTGAATACAAGAAACAAAGAAAACCAGTTTTTCGAGAAATGTTTAGCCTTACAACAAAGATTGGTGATTGATAATACAAATCCAACAATTGTTGATAGACAAAAATATATTCAAAAACTAAAAGAAAGGAAATTTAAAATTATTGGCTATTATTTCCATTCAAAAGTGGAGGATGCAGTTGAGCGAAATAGTAAAAGGGTTGGTAAAGCTAAAATTCCAAATGTGGGTATTTATGCAACTACTAAAAAAATGGAACTTCCTACGCTTGATGAAGGTTTTGATGAATTATATCGAGTAGAAATAATTAATCAAGATTTTGTAATTAAAGATTGGAAAAATGAAATTTGATGATTTAGATAAAAAAATGCGCGTTTTTGAAACGGCTCATGATTTTTGTGTATTGCCAAATATGTACATGGTCGCTAGAATTGATGGTCGAAGTTTTACAAAATTGACAAAAAATACACATCAATTTGAAGCACCTTTTGACCTGAAATTCCGAGATTTAATGGTTGAGACGGTTAAACATTTAATGAATTGCGGGTTTAATGTGATTTACGGATATACAGAGAGTGATGAAATTTCTTTACTCTTTTCTTTAAAGGAAGATACCTTTAGTCGAAAAATCAGAAAATATAATTCAATATTAGCGGGAGAAGCAAGTGCAAAATTTTCTTTGTTATTAAAAGATTTAGCTGCTTTTGATTGTAGAATTGCGCAATTACCTTCAGAAAATGAGGTAGTCGATTATTTTAGATGGAGAAATGAAGATGCTTTTAGAAATGCCTTAAATGCACATTGTTACTGGAAGTTAAGAGGTAATGGATTAACCGCTAGAAAATCTACGAAAGAAATAGAAGGGCTTTCCGTCGCCAATAAAAATGAATTACTTTTTAAAAATGGTATTAATTTTAATGATTTACCAAATTGGCAAAAAAGAGGAGTTGGGCTTTATTGGGTGAATTGCGATAAAGAGGGAACGAATCTTAAAACTGGAGAAAAAACTTTGACGCAACGAAGAAAGATTTATGTTGATTATAATTTGCCAATGCGAGATGAATATGATGGGTTTATCTTAGAAATATTAGAAAAGGTACTAAAACATGAAAATGAGTAAATGATTTCTCTAATTTTTATTGGTGCTACGAAAGCTAAAGTAATTGGAAATAACTGAATAGGAAAAATGACTAAATTTTATTAGTTTTGTTAAAAAGATTTGAATATGCTTAGAATTCCAATAACGACAGAAATTGACGGTAAAGCTTTTCTTAAAAACGTTGCTAATCTTCCACTTAGCGAACTAGAAACTTTTGCAAAAGAATTAAATGATTTAATTCAACAAAGACGAAAAAAGCAAATTGAACAGCAAGAAAAAGCGTTGTTGGTTAAAATTAACCAAGCAGTTTTGAGTAAAACAAAGCATGAAAAAATCTTACAGTTGTCGCCAAAAGTAGAGTTAGAAACGATTACAACCGAAGAGCAAAAGGAATTATTAAAATTATTAACGGAAGCAGAAGAATTGCGTAATAAACGATTGGAAGTGATGATTGAATTAGCTGATTTGAAAGCTGTTTCTTTACCTATTATTATGAAAGAGTTAGGATTAAAACCATTGAAACGTGCCTAGCAAATACATTCCAAAAACGCTAAAGAAAACAGTTAAAGAGCGAGCAAATTTTTATTGTGAATATTGTTATGCTCCTGCCAATTTTTCGCCCAGTTATTTTGAAATTGACCACGTTTTTCCTTCAAGTCTTGGAGGAAAGACAATTGCTGAAAATCTAGCTTTTGCGTGTGGAACTTGTAATACTGCTAAATCGAATAGGCTTCAATACTTAGACCCTTTTACAAATCAACTTACTAACCTTTTTCATCCACGTAAAAATTTATGGACAGACTATTTTCAATGGAATGAAAATGGTGCGCTCATTATTGGATTAAATCCAACAGCTAGAGCGACCGTACTCTTATTACAAGTCAACAGACCAGCTAATATCAATTTAAGAAGATTATTATTTGAAAAAAGTTGGCATCCACCCAAAAATTACCCTAAAGATTAATCAAATTATGAAAAAAATAGCCATCTTCATTTTCGATAAAGTAGAAGTCCTAGACTTTGCAGGCCCATTTGAAGTATTCTCCGTCAGCTACGATGAAGCTGGCAATAAACTCTACGACGTTTGTTTAATAGCGGAAAATATTGAAGTAGTTAAAGCCAGAAATAATTTCCAAGTCATTCCGAATAAAACGATTAACACGGATGAAAAATTTGATATGGTTTTAATCCCAGGAGGTTTTGGTACCAGAACATTAATGCACAATGAAACCATTAAAAACTGGATAAAAGCACAATTTGAACAAGTGGAATTAATGCTATCGGTCTGCACAGGTTCTTTGGTCTTAGCTACTAGTGGTTTATTAGAAAATATGTCGGCTACAACCCACCACGGAGCGTTTGATGAATTAGCAGCAGTTGCCCCAAATACCAAAATAATAAAGGGCACAAAGTATGTAGACAATGGAAAAATCATAACTTCGGGCGGTATTTCTGCGGGTATTGAAATGGCTTTGCATGTTGTAGCGAAACAGCATGGGATAGAACAAGCTCGAAAGACAGCTAATTATATGGAGTATACATGGAATGAGGAGTAATGGATACTAGTTTTTTATACAGCCAAAGAGAAACGTTTAGCCAAGAATCAACAAATCGACAGAAGAATTTAATAGAAATAGATGCCTACAATTTAATGATTAGGTTTTTAGTTGGAAATATCTCTATTGGAGAATTAAATGATTACTTAACGTTTTTGAGTAATATTAAACTACAATCCAAAAAGGAATTATCGGACTTTATCAAAACCAAGGCTTCTTATGAAACTTATATTCAAGCTAATGGAAAATCAAGGGAAGAAAGACTCTTATTAAAGAGTAGGTTATTTCAACTAATAGAGAAACATAAAAAATCATAACAATCAGCGAAATCAGCGTCAAAAAAGATAAACAATGACACTAACACACACAGGCAAATCACTACCCCTAAACTGGAAAGGCTCCCCTCGTTCCGTAGCGTTCGATGCAGCAGGCATCCAAGAAAAATTAAACAATACCCATCTACCATGCTATGTCGTCAGAGACTTTGGCGGAAGAATTGGGGTTACCAACGAAGGCGAAATAGCAGCAGAAGGCAGAGGACAAGAAATGCTAGCGATGATTGCGCCTTTGACGGCAACGCAATTAGGCGACCCAACTTTCCAAACAGATTATAACGTAAAATATGGCTATAAAACGGGCGCAATGGCAAATGGTATTGCTTCCGAAGCATTGGTTATTGCGATGGGACAAGCGAAAATGATTGGTTCGTTTGGGGCAGCAGGCTTAGTGCCGAGGAGAGTGAATCAAGCGATTGATAAAATCCAATCCGCCTTGCCAACACAGACTTATGCTTTTAATTTAATCAATAGTCCGACCGAAAAAGCCTTAGAAGAAGGAGCGGTAAAGTTATTTATCGAAAGAGGGGTAAAAGTGGTAGAGGCTTCTGCTTATATGCGATTGTCTGAAAGTATAGTGCATTATAGAGTTGTAGGATTAAGTCAAAATACGAAAGGCAATATCATTTGTGGGAATAAAGTAATTGCTAAAATTTCTCGCTTAGAAGTAGCAGCGCACTTTATGAAACCAGCGCCAGATAAGATGTTAAATGCCTTATTGGCACAAGGTAAAATCACGCCTTTACAGGCAGAATTAGCCAAAAAAGTACCGATGGCGGATGATATTACGGTAGAAGCCGACTCTGGTGGACATACGGATAATCGACCTTTAGTGGCTTTATTTCCAACAATCATTAAGTTGCGGGATGAACTTCAGCAAGAATATGGCTATGCGAAAACCATTCGAGTTGGAGCCGCAGGAGGGATTGCTACGCCAGCCTCTGCATTAGCGGCTTTTATGATGGGCGCAGCGTATATCGTAACTGGTTCGGTGAATCAAGCTTGTGTAGAAGCAGGGACTTCGAAACATGTGCGAAAACTGTTATCGACGGTTGCTTCTACAGATGTAACGATGGCGCCAGCGTCAGATATGTTTGAAATGGGCGTGGAGTTGCAAGTCTTAAAAAGAGGGTCTTTATTCGGTCCAAGAGCGAAGAAGTTATACGAATATTACACCCGTTATAATTCAATTGATGAGATTCCAGCGGAAGAAAGAGCAACCTTGGAAAAGAAAGTATTTAGAGCGCCACTAGAAACGATTTGGCAATATTGTGTGGACTTCTTTACCGAAAGAGACCCCGAACAAATCGAGCGAGCGAATGATAATCCTAAACGAAAGATGGCATTGATTTTCCGTTGGTATTTAGGTTTGTCTTCTAATTGGGCAAATAGTGGCAAAGAGGGTAGAGCGATGGATTACCAAATTTGGTGTGGACCAGCAATGGGCGCATTTAATAATTGGGTAAAAGGGACCTATTTAGAAAATTATGAAAATCGACAGGCAGTTGATGTAGCAGAAAATATAATGCTTGGTGCAGCTTATTTGTATCGAGTGCAGGCTTTGAAAATGCAGGGGGTGAATTTGCCTTTGGCTTGGATGCATGTTGTGCCTGAATCTCAGGTAGTAACGGCATAAAACAAGGTAACACAGCTCACAGAGCTGTGTTACTTTAGGAAAGGGGATTTTCGTACGATATTGTATGAAAATCCCTTTTTCTGATTTGGGCTACTTTATAAATCATCCGTTATTTAAAAAGGTCATTAACAGAAAGCTTAAACCCTTTGATGACTTCTTCTGCGGAACAAATATCTTTGCCTTCACAAACCTGCATTTTCTTTCCTTTGTAAATATGGACTTGTTGAATTTCTGGGAAAATATGCCAGACCACTTTCACTTTAGCCTTTCTATAATCTTTCATTTTTTTATGCACTCGATTCATTTGGTCGGTAGTAGAAATGACCTCGATGACAAACTGAGAACTAACATCTTCTCCATCTTTGGCTTTTTGTATTTGTTCATCTGTATAATAAGCTAAATCTGGACGCCTATGATTACCCGCAAATTTGGTGTCTCCTTCAGCAATTAAGTCTCCATCAAAATGATTTTTGAATAGTAACCGATAAAAGAATTTTGTTAAATTTTGTTGGATATAAAATTGCGTTTTGTCTATAGCTCTAGGTGTTTTCTCAACATAGCCATCTACCCATTCATACTTGTATTTATCCTCTCTGGTTAAATACTTTTTCTGAAAGGTTTCCCAGCTAATTTTCTTTTTGGTGGGCTTTTTCTTCGTATAATTACTTGCTATCGCTACCATAATCATTCATTTTTACCAAAAATAAGAAATTTACTCAACCAATACAAGTTCCTCAAAACCATCTTCCTCAAACAAAGGTGCTAAAAAAGGGTCATTCTGAAATTTAAACCACAAAAATGTTTGCCCTTCTGCTTTACTTTGCTTTAAAAGCGCAATTGCTTTCTCCGTATGACCCAATTGTGCTTCCATTTTAGCTTTGGCATAAGTTACATAACTAGCGGCATAAGGATGGTCATAAGTACTTAAATATTGGTAGATACCTTCTAGTTTATCGTATTCTTTTAATTCAATATGACAAGCCGCTAAAGAGGCTAAGCCCAAATCAATAATCATAGGTACTTCTTTGAATTTTTCATAGAAATTTTGAAAATGATTCGCCGCTTTACTGTATTTTTCTTTACCATAAAAACCTAAACCTACATAATAATCACTCAACCAATCATCGTCATTATCTTCGCCATAATTCAGCAATAAGTTAGACATGATTTTTTGTACATCAGTTTGATTGAGTTTTTCTAGCTCAAAGAGGAGTCCCACCAATAATAAGCCCGCACTTTGCCTTCCTCCATTAAAACTTAAATCTTGGCCTAAATAAAGCCCCATTTTTTCATAAACCTTATCAAAATCGCCAATATGAACTAAGGATTTTAAATAATAATTGGCAATCAAGCCTTCTTTTATTTCAAAATTAAATCCTTCTACTATTTTTGCGACTTTCAGATAATCTCTTTCTTGGAAATGGGCATAAGTTAATAATTCATAATATTCTTGACAGGGGAAACACGCTTGAAAATCTAAGTGCGCCACATCATAATCTTGCAAAATATTTAAGGCTTTTTGAACTTGATTGGTATTTAAATATTGCCGACTTAAATTAGTGACACTAATAAATTCTTGCGCATCTATAGCATAAATCTCTTCCCAATATTGTACCGCCTCCTGCAAATTACCTCGTAATTGTGCTCGGTAAGCTCTTGTTTCTAATTGATGAACTTTGGATAGATTATCACTTCTTTCTAAGACAAAATTTAATAAAGAATCTGCGGAATAATAATCTGATTCGTTAATTTTAGAAGCGACTAACTCTACTAAGGGGACAATAAAAGTAGAATCAATTGTATAAGCCGTCATGTAATATTCTTCTACTCTTTCATAATTAATGCCCCAGTATTTTCGACCTTCTAAATAGGCTTGATAAGCACCTAATTTTGGCGGTTTTTCCGAGAATTGTTGGCGTCCTCGAACTGCCCAAAAACCTGTTAATTGCTCACTTACTTCTTGAATGAGTGGTAAGGGGTCTGCTTTAGCACCAATGACGGGTTTTTCTAAGGCATGTAGCACTTCACCTGTTTGCACATCCACTACTTGCGCTTGCAAAATCAATTGTTCTCCAGATTGGTAATACCGTCCATTAATAATAACTTCCGCTCCAGTTGCTTGTGCAAATTTTTGCATCCCTTCCAAAGACGCTGCTGCTAGATGGATATTGCTACGGACATTAGAAGGCAAAACGACTTTCGTTTTTTCAATGTCCATCAATTGTTGGGTAATCCAATCTGCTGCCATTTTTCCAACTCCATTTAATCGTTCTTCTCCCGTCTCATTCTCGAAAAACATGACAGCTACCTTTTTCTCTTTTAAAGAAGTCTTATTAAATGAATGACTCAGGAAAGTTTTTAATTCGGGAAAGTTAAAGGCAACTAATACGGCGACTAAGCCTAAAACAGCAAAGACTGCTTTGGCACTCGTAACCACCTTTCGCAGAGTACTGGTAGGTTTTTTTTCTAATTTTCCTCTAATCGCCCTTTTATTGGGAACAGTAAATTCCTTGTTCGCCAATGCATAAACAGGAATCGCTTGCTTGATATTTTTAAATTTAAATTTGCCTAAAGCTGCAATTTTAAATTGAGTTTGCTGTTCTATTGATAGTTTAATGGCTTCGGAAAAAAGTACAGCTCCTGGTACGCCAATAGATTCTATTCTAGAAGTTAAATTAACGCTGTCTCCAAATACATTATCTCCCTTAAAAATAACGTCCCCTGCATGTAAACCAATCCGCACAGGTACTTTTGGATTTTTTTGAAAAATAACTTGTAAAGCCCCCGCACATTTTATCGCATCTATCGGACTATTAAAAATCACCAAACAACCATCGCCATAAAAATTGATGATTTTGCCTTTACATGCTGCTACTTGTTCTTCTAAAGCTTGTTGAAATTTCGACAATAATTCTCCTGCATACCTTTCGTCTTCCTGCATTAAGGCAGTATAACCGGCGATGTCGGCAAACAAAATAGCTGCTAATTGTCGTTTTTCTAAAGACATTAAGGTATTTAAAATTAAGGGTTGTTGTGAAGATAGTTATTTTGAACTATCTCTTTCTCAAATATAAAGATAATTTTTGACTATAAAGGTTGCATTTAGCTTACAAATTGGGAACAATTCATAATAAATAATGAATTGTAAGGAATAGAAGACTTTCGTAATAAGGGTTTTCTTATAAAACTGGAAAAGTTCTCTTTTTGACAATTTTCAATTTATAATTTATAATTTTCAATTTTCAAGAGGGAATAACTCATAGTTTTTGGCGTGTAAAATATCACTATTGGGGTTGTTTGATTCTTTGACAAATCCCTCCGATGTTGATATTGAGATTTAAAAATTAGGCGCTTACACAAAATTTAAAACCAACAAATTGTCGATAATTTAAAATGTCGATAATTGTTAATCTCAACTTCAACTTCAACCTCAAATTCCCGCCGAAGGTGGTTTAAAATTGAAAATTTGAAATTGAAAATTGAAAATTAAATTTTACTTAGGCACTTATAATACTCCTTTAATTGATTTTTATCCAATACTCACTAAGAATTAATGCAATTTAAAAAAACGAATAACCAATTTAGCTTTTTGCTACGCCTAAGTGTAGCAATGAGTTTGTTATTTGTTTTGGTAAATAATGGTATAGGACAAGACCTAAAGATAACGAAAGGACAGGCAAAACAGATTAATCAACCGAGCACTATTCAACTAATAGATTTACTCGAAAATCTGCAAGAAGCAACTGGTTTTACCTTTGTTTTTGATGAAAAAATTATTCAAAACAAAACTGTTAGTTTTGATAAAACTACTCGCCAAAATTTAAACCGAGTCCTAATTGAAGAAATTGCCCAACAAACCAACTTATCCTTCGATGCAGTTACCGATAAAATTTATACCATCAAACGAGTACGGAAAGCGGAAATTGCTGTTCGTGGAATAGCTAAAGATAAAGCAGGAAACCCGATGATTGGTGCAAATATTACCCTACTTAGTGAAGGAAAAGGGGTGACGAGTAATGAAACTGGCTATTTTGAACTGATTGTTCAATCTGGTAGGCATACGATTAGGGCTAGTTATGTAGGCTATGAATCTATTAGCAAAGAAATCGAAATAGACGGCTATGCTGATATAGCACTAGATTTTGAATTTAAAAAGCATTTAAAACTAGAAGAAATTTTAGTGGTGGGCAATCGTTTTTTACCCAAAACTTTGCAAGAAACCGCTGTACACCTGTAGATGTGGTCAATCAAGAACGCTTAAATCAATCTAACCAAAATGAATTAGGTCAAGTCCTACAGTATGAAACACCTTCTTTTCATTCTGCTACTCAAACTATTAGTGATGGAACCGACCATGTAGATCCAATCTCTTTAAAAGGTTTAGGCCCTGACCAAGTATTGATTTTAGTAAATGGCAAACGAAGGCATTTTTCTTCTTTGGTGAATGTCAATGGTACGGTCGGCAGAGGTAGCGTTGGGACGGATTTAAATGCTATTCCACTAGCAGCTATTGAAAAAGTTGAGATTTTAAAAGATGGAGCAGCGGCTTTATATGGATCAGATGCTATTGGTGGGGTAATTAATTTGCAGTTAAAAAAATCCGTCAATCAAGGACAAATTCAACTAAATTCGAGTATGACCGAGGCAGGAGATGGTGAACAATTTTCTTTAAGCAGTCATTTCGGACTAAAAACATTAGAAGAAGGGCATACCAATATCACTTTTTATTTCCAAAATCGGGCAGCGGTTAATCGTTCAGGGGCTTATGAGGGGCTTATTTTTGGGGATAGTCGAGATGAAGATACAAACCTAGTATCCGACTTTTTTCAACAAACGGGATATGGCAATCGACGAGTAATGAGTGCAGGTAATTCAGCCTTAACCAATACGGGATTATTTCTAAATATGGGCTTGCCTTTAGGCGATACAGGTCGGTTTTTGAAATTAGTTTTTTTTTGAAAACAATCATCAAATCACCACCCTAAAACACTAAAAGACTGTTCCAGAGTTACCCCATCTTTCTTCAACTGCACCCAATACCCACCACTCTCCAAGTACCGCTCATATCTCACAAAATAAGCGGTATCACTATCCACCTTCTCCACCACCAAATCCCACCGAAACTGATTCAACCCCTGCTGCCCATCAATCTCCTGCGTCCAAACTACGGTATCCGTATCATCCAAAATAACCAATTCAACCGTATCTGCTTCCACCAACCAAAAACTAAAAACCATTTTCTCGACCGTACTCTTATCAATATCCCTATGCGTATCTCGGCGTTTGGGAAATTGGGCATTTGGAACGGTAAATAAATGGTCCGTTTCCAAAGGAAAATCTAAATCTGCTAGTTCATATAACATATTCAAATCAAAAGTATAAATTCCTCGTCCATGCGTAGCAACCACCAATTCTTGTTCTCGTTCTTGAATGGCTAAATCGGCTACACTAACGACAGGCAAATCATCGCCCAACAAATCCCAAGATTGTCCTCGATTCATGGAAATATAAACGCCTCGATGTGTGCCGACATATAAGATGTTTTCGTGAACAGGGTCTTCTAGAATTACATTAATCGGAGCATTTGGTAAATTATTGGTAATGGATTGCCACGTTTTGCCATAATTTTCTGAGACATACAAATAGGCGTTTAAATCATCTTCATTAATGCCCGTCATTGCAGCATAAACTCTGGAGGTTTGAAAATTGGACGGACAAATACTGCGAATATATTGATTGGCTAAACCGCTAGAATATTCTTTCCAATCTTTGCCATCATTTTTGCTACACCAAAATGCGCCGTGGTCTGTACCGACGTATAATAAACCCGCTTCTAATCTAGATTCGGCAATCATTCCTGCGGCAGTCGATTTTTTGGCTGGATTGGCAGAAACAGATAAATCAGGGCTGATTTGTTCCCAACTATCGCCTCGGTTGATGGATTTTAGGAGATAATTGCCACCATGATAAATCGTTTGGGCATCGTGGGGAGAGATGAAATAAGGCGTGACAAAATTATATTGTAGTTTATCTTTTAAAAGGCTATTTCTTCTTGGTGCAATAGATTTAGAGGTATCCGCAGCCATATCTTTTCGCCGAATTGCCCCATTTTGCATACTAAAATAAACGGTATTTGGGTCTTCCGGGTCAACTTGGGTCACACAACCATCGCCGCCACTCCAAGCATCTACCCATAAATATTTCCAAGCGTCAACGCTAGTTGGATTCCATTCTTTGGCGGGACCAAAAGCAGTCGCATCGTCCTGCGTACCACCATAAATATTATAGGGCGTTTGATTGTCCAAAGTGATGGTATAAAATTCGCCAGCAGGAATATTATTATGGTGTAGCCAATTTTTACCTTTATCATAACTGGCATATAAACCACCATCATTGCCCAATAATAAATGATTTGGATTGCTTGGATTTATCCATAATTCGCAATGGTCTAAATGCAAAGTTTGGGCTTTGCTAGGTTGGATATGCGTGACATTGCCAGCGACTAAATTAAAGGTTTTGCCCCCGTCCATACTATTTGCCATTCTAACCCCTAAACCATAAATTTCTTCGTCATTTTGCGGATTGACATACATATCCGCAAAATACCAACCAATACCGGGGAAAATCATTAAGGGTTGAGTATGCGTTTTTTGCCAGTTTTGCCCACCGTTTTCTGTTTTATAAACCTCGGCAGCTTCCATTCTTTTATTCGCTCGATTATCCATCAAAGCATAGACTTTATCAGGATTTTGGTAGGAAACGGCTAAACCAATCCGTCCAATTTTATCATGGGTCGGTAAACCATTTGCTATTTTTTGCCAAGTAGTACCGCCATCTGCACTTTTATAAATACTACTTTTTTGACCATAGACACTTTCCATCAAAGGTTTGGTAATATCATTTTCCCACATGGATACATAAATAATATTGGGATTACTTGGTGCAATGACTACATCATTTGCCCTCGTATTTTCATCGACGTATAAGACTCGTTCCCAATCTTTGCCGCCATTGGTACTTTTATATAAACCTTTGGCAGTGCCATTTGTCCAAAATTTGCCTAAGACAGCGACAAAAACAATATCTGGATTGGTCGGATGCACCGTTATTTCGCCAATATGCCAAGTATTGTCTAAACCCAAATGTTGCCAAGTTTCGCCACCATTATCCGAGCGATAGACGCCCGTCCCTGGCATCGTGAAATTTCGATTTTTGCGCAAACTTTCACCCGTTCCCACATAAATAATATTGGGATTGGATGGGGCAAGGGCTATATCGCCAATGCCTTGTACGGCTTGATTGTCAAAAATAGGTTTCCAAGTTAAACCATTATTTATCGTCTTCCATAAATTACCTGAACCGAAGGCAGCATACATGGTGCCTGGATTGGTTGGGTCTGCTTGTATGGCTTCTATTCTGGCGGAATTGAGGACTGGGCCGACGGATTTCCATTTAGTATGGAAGCGGGTACTATCTTTGGATTGTTGATATTCTTGGAAAGATTGGAGTAGGGGAGAAGGGGCGTTTTGTCCAAAGGTGATGGAGGAACTGCATAAAGAAAGTAGTAGTAATAGGAGATATTTAGGCATATTTTGAATTTTTGCCTAAAATATGGTTTATCTATTGAATTTTGTTTAATATAGCAAACCTAAATAATAAGATATGAAAAAAAGAGTCCCAAGGAGGCTTTCTTCTGGGGAAAATAATACCGTAGTCGCACTTACTGAAAAAGAGGTAGCTAAACTATTCACAGGCGATACTCGTTCGGACATTGGTTCGGAAGCAGAAAAAATGAAGTATGCGAATGAAATTAATGATTTAGTAGTTAAATTTATTCGTTTGGATATTATGGGGGAGGATGTAGAGACTTTGGTAATGGAGCATTTATATTCTATGGATTTTCGGGCTTTTGAGGTAGAAAAAAGAGCATTGATATTTGATGTATTTGAAGATGAATTATACCAACTACATAAAGCTGGTTTTGCACATAGAGATTTAAGGCGACCTTCGGATATGCCAGGTTTGCGTTATGACAATATTTTTTTAACGCAAACGAGAATTAGACTAATTGATGTTGGTATTTCTGCTTTAAGAGATAAAGTTGGTGACCGTCTTTTTCAACGATTTATAAAGGTAGAACTGGAAGAAATGGAGGAGTTTCGGAAATTTTTTTTGAGTCGATAATTTTTATTATCATTTTTTAAAACAATCAAATGAAATCTTTCCAATCTTACCAAAAACAATTATTTCAACAAATCCAAACAGTGGCAACTCCTGCCATTTCAAAAGCCATTGAAAAAGCTTTTTTCGATACGCCTAGACATCATTTTGTGGATAAAAAATAACCTGCTGTCTTTGCTAGAATGTTAGTTATATTTTTACTTATCTTAGCCAAATAATTTAAAGGTAGCGTTTGAAGAAATTGGATTTTACTCAAAACTACTATATAATCACAGTAAAAAACTAGGATGAAAAGTATAAAAATCATCTTTATTGCTTTAGCAACCTTATGGGCAACTTGTTTATCTGCTCAAGATAAAACGTTTACGAGACAAGATACCTTGCGAGGCAGTATTACCGCCGAAAGGGCTTGGTGGGATTTGACTTATTATCATTTGGATATGAAGGTGAATCCTAAAACGCAGACTATCAATGGCCAAAATACGGTACAATATAAAGTATTGAAAAGCGGTAACATCATGCAAATTGACTTGCAAGAACCCATGAATATTTCTAAAGTAGAACAAGCTGGAAAAGCCTTAGCTTTTCGTAGAGAAGGCAATGCTTTTTTTATAGAAATGCCAGGAAATCAAACTGTGGGAGCAGTCAAAGAATTAACGATTCATTATGGCGGACAACCAACGGTAGCGGTTAATCCACCTTGGGACGGAGGGGTCACTTGGGCGCAAGACCTCAATGGCAACCATTTTATAGCGACCTCTTGCCAAGGAGATGGTGCAAGTATGTGGTGGCCTTGCAAAGACCACATGTACGACGAACCTGATAGTATGTTGATTAGTGTGAATGTCCCACAAGATTTAACGGATATTTCTAATGGTCGTTTGCGAGGGGTGACGAAATTGGACGATGGGACGCATACTTTTCATTGGTTTGTTGCCAACCCGATTAGTAATTATGTGATTAATGTCAATATTGGAGATTATGTACATTTTGGCGAAAAATATGCGGGTGAAAAAGGGAACTTAGATTGTGATTATTATGTCTTGCGAGATAATATAAATGATGCTAAAAAACATTTTGTGCAAGTACCCAAAATGCTGCAAGCTTTTGAACATTGGTTCGGCCCTTATCCATTTTATGAAGATGGTTACAAATTAGTCGAAGTCCCTTATTTAGGAATGGAACATCAAAGCTCGGTGACTTATGGAAATGGCTATCAAAATGGCTATCGTGGAAATGATTTAAGTGGTACTGGTTGGGGCTTAAAATTTGATTTTATTATCATTCACGAAAGTGGACATGAGTGGTTTGCGAATAATATCACCTATAAAGATATTGCCGATATGTGGGTACATGAAGGGTTTACCGCCTATTCAGAAAACCTGTTTTTAGATTATCATTATAATAAAGAAGCCTCGGCAGATTATGTAATCGGTACAAGAGCAAATATTTCTAATGACCGTCCAATAATTGGAAAATATGATGTGAATCATGCTGGTTCAGGTGATATGTACTACAAAGGGGCGAATATGCTGCATACCATTAGAAATCTGATTGACGATGATGAAAAATGGCGACAAATTCTAAGAGGTTTAAACAAAGAATTTTATCACCAAACCGTTACGACTCAACAGATTGAACAGTATATGAGTACCTATTCAGGGATGAATTTAAAACCTGTTTTCGACCAATATTTAAGAGCTAGTAATATCCCTCAACTTGCCCTAGAAATTGACAAAAAATGCTTAAAATATCGTTGGAAAGGCGCTGTTAAAGGTTTTGATATGAAAGTTAAACTGAACGTAGATGGCAAGGATATTTGGATTCAACCAACTCAAAAAGAGCAAAAGAAAAAGTTTAAAAAGGCGGTGAAGGATGTGAAAGTGGATAGGAACTTCTATCTTAATTTGGATTTGAAATATTAATTCAGTTGTCGGTAACCCGCAACCCGCAGCTGGTAACTCGAAACTCGCATGACCTACAACAAAAAAACAGTCTTCAATACCGCCTGCGTAATCATGTTTACTTTCGGAGTATCCGTGATTTGTCTAGGCTCAATTCTACCAGAAATCGTTAAGAAATTTGGCGTAGATGATATAGCAGCAGGAGTTTTAGCTTCTATTTTACCTTTAGGAATAATGGTTGGTTCGCTCTTTTGTGGCCCTTTTGCAGATAGGAATGGTTATAAAGGTTTATTTATGCTTTGCTGTACTTTGGTTATGTTAGGTATGGAAGGATTAGCCTTTGGAGATAGTTGGTGGATGATTCAAGTAGCTATTTTTTTGATTGGTGCAGGAGGTGGTGCTTTGAATAGTTCGGCAAGTGCTTTAGTTGCAGATATTAGTGAAGGTGAGCGAGGAGCTAGTTTAAGTATACTCGGTATTTTTTATGGTTTAGGTGCTTTGGTTCTGCCTTCTATTATTGCTGCTTTAGCTGCTTATTTTGATGCCTTTACGGTGATTGGTGGATTAGGGGCATTGATTTTATTAGTCCTTATTTTAATCGCTATTGTTACTTTTCCAGCAGCAAAACAGCAAGGCGGATTTCCTATGAAAGAAGCCTTGGAGATGATTAAAAATCCTGTGTTGTTATTATTGGGTATGGTGATGTTTTTCCAAAGTGGATTAGAAGGTTTGGTAAGTAATTGGACGAATGGATTTTTACAAGACGGCTTGCAAATAGATGGAAAAAAAGCGTTGATGGGCTTAACGGTTCACATGGCAGCTTTAACTTTAATGCGAGTAGCTTTAGGATATTTATTGAAAAAATATAAGGATGAAACTGTTCTGAATTGGTGTTATGGATTGATGTTAGCAGGGGTATTTATATTTTGGTTAGGCGATATTTTTGCATTAAAATTGGTGGCATTAGCCTTATTAGGTGCAGGGTTCGCAGGCATTTTTCCTATCTTTTTGGGAATGGTGGGCGATAAATTTGCGGCATTATCGGGTACTGCTTTTAGTATCATTTTTGTGATTGCGCTGATTGGAAATATGATTATTAATTACGGAATGGGACTTGTTTCCTTTCAATATGGTATTCAGCAAATGCCTATTATATTAGTTGTTTGTACGGTGTTGATGGGAGGGTTATTATGGCGGTCGAAGCAGCATTTTAATTAGAACAATATAAACAACAAAACGAATGTCACCACAATTAAGAGATTGGAAAGCAAGCGGCGAATACATTTCTTATGGTCCTTTCCAACACCAATTATTTGTCAAACAATTAGGAAGCCCAAATGCGTCTCCAGATAAGACCTTGTTACTAATTCACGGTTTTCCAGAATCTTCTTATTCCTATCACGCCATTGTGGAAGGCATGTTAAAAACCTTTGACAGAATTGTGCTTTTTGATATGTTAGGATATGGATTAAGCGATAAACCGATAGAAAACTATACTTATTCTTTATTTGAACAAGCAGATACGGTACTGCGAGTTTGGAAACATTTTGGTATCAAAGGCGGACATGTTTTATCGCATGATATGGGGGATTCTGTCTTAACAGAAATTGTGGCTCGACATGAAAATGACCAATTACCTGCTTGGTTTTCGGCAGGCATCCAAAGTTTGACTTTTACAAATGGAAGCATGGTTTTAGGATTGGCAGATTTACGGATAACGCAAAAAATGTTATTGTCTAAATATGGTCGAATAGCTAATAAGATTACCACTTTTAAAGTATTTCAACAACAGATTAAAAGTGCGCATGGTAATGCGAATTTATCTGACGAAAATATAGCTACCCTCTGGGAAGCCAATACGTTACAAGAAGGTCATCGAAAAACTTACTTGACCATTAAATATTTAAATGATAGAAAACGCTTTGAAAAGACTCGTTGGTTGCCTGCCTTAGGTCAAACAAAATTACGGGTGCACCTTTGTTGGGGAAATGAGGATGCCGTAGCGAGAGTAGCCATGGCACATTATCTAAAGGAAAATGTTTGTAAACATGCGACCTTGACGATTATGAATGGAGTAGGACATTTTTGTCAGATGGGGAGTCCTGAAAAATGGGTGGAATCGGTGAGTCAATTTTATCAAAAAAAATAAGAAACGATGAATGATAAATGTGCCCAAGAAATATTAGCGAAGCTTATCGCCTTTCCTGTGCTAGGCGGTCAAAGCAATGATTCCATAGCCGATTGGATAGAAAATTACCTCACCGAACAGGATATTTCTTTTCATAATGTCTATAATAAAGAGCGGACTAAACGTTGTATTCATTGCCGAATTGGTCCTGCGGTAGATGGTGGGGTAGTCCTTTCTGGGCATACGGATGTAGTACCAGTAGCAGGGCAAGATTGGCAGACCGACCCTTTTAAAATGGTTGAAAAAGGAGGTAAATTATATGGCAGAGGGACTTGTGACATGAAGGGCTTTATTGCTTGTTGTTTGGCTTGTTTACCAGACATGGTGGCTGCTGATTTAAAAAAGCCCATTTATTTTGCTTTTTCTTACGATGAAGAAATTGGTTGTTGGTCAGGGCATGATTTGGCTAAATCTATTATGGATACTTACAAAGAAACACCTCGTTTTGCCATCATTGGAGAACCTTCTGAAATGGAAGTGATTACAGGACAAAAGGGGATGTGTACTTTAGAAGTTGTATTGACGAGTAGAGGCGCCCATAGCAGTAAAATTTATACAGAAGC
>JBGCFJ010000895.1:0-4066 GCA_045106885.1 Saprospiraceae bacterium | reverse complement strand
TTTTTTGTGATGGCTATCGGGCAATTTTTGGCGATGATAATTTGTGGCTATGCTGAATTGTGGTTTCTAGCCTTCATGCACTTCGTCAATTTTCTAATGCAGATTAGAGGATGGATGAAATGGAAAAAGGAAGCTTTGAATGATGAATGATTATATAGTTGCTGGTTGTCGTAAAACAACTAGCAACCAGTAATAGGATTTACCTCTTTTTCTACATCTTCTTCAAAATTAGCATCCGTTTTTTCAGGTTCACCATACATTTTAATACAAGCATCGACCATTGTTTGATGCGGAAAATCATCAAAAACACCGTGGTCGGTTAAATATTCCATGTGTTCGTTGCCTGCTAAATCATAAGGATGATAAATACTATCGGTAGTCCCATCAAATTCCAGCGGTTTGAGGCCAAATTTTTCACATAATTCGATGTTAAAAGCTGGCGTTGCTTTTACCCATTGACCATGCAAGAAAACAGAAGTATAACCATGCCATACAAAAACATCTGTTTTCATCGTTTTTCGCATTCGTTCCGTTGACAAATGATTGCGAACATCCGCAAAACCTAAGCGAGCGGGAACACCAATTGCTCGACAGCAAGCTGTATATAATATAGCCTTGGGCACACACCATGCTCTTCCCGTTTTGATTACATGGGTTGCTTTGAAGGTCGCTCTATCAAAACTATAGGTATATGGGTCATAGCGGATTAAATCTCTTACTGCATAATACAATTCTATGGCCTTCTCTTCTTTTGATTTTTCAGATGTGGTATTTTTATCAACAAAGGCTTGAATAATGGCTGATTCAAAATCCATGAAAAAAGTGGGTGTTAGGACGGCTTTTTCTATCATTGTATTGCTTTGTTGTGACGCTCTTTATTTAACTAGTTGAGTAGTTGTCGTAAAATTACTTTTTTTATAATAGTATTTTCTAAGCTATAAGTAAAAATCCGTTTACTATCCGTTAAATCTGCGAAAATCCGTAGTGCATCCTCCCGATTCGGCATTTCGAGGCAATAATTTATGCTGGTTTTACGAACTAGGAGGATTGGACAACGGATAAGGACGGATTTAATAGATGGTGGACGGATTTCTCTAATTAAAAACCCGTTTTTTGTCCGCTAAATCTGCGAAAATCCACAGCTCAATCTCCTAATTCGTTTTTCAACGGTAATAAGTTATAGTAGTTTTACAATCTAGTATTAACAAAAATATAAATGATATATCTAAGTTTTTCAATTGATTCTTTTTTCCATAGGTTTTCAACCCATTGAAAAACGTATCATTTATTTTTTTGTCGTTCCCTAAGAGGATTCTACGACAGATAAGAACCG
Organism: Saprospiraceae bacterium; assembly: GCA_045106885.1. Lineage (GTDB taxonomy): Bacteria > Bacteroidota > Bacteroidia > Chitinophagales > Saprospiraceae > JAFMDF01. Next base: position 2,733 of record JBGCFJ010000895.1, on the reverse strand, counting down.
ATTTAACAGATATTAGACGATTTTTTTTCTATTTTTGGAGTTTTTTTATTTTGTAATAGAAATATGGATAATCACGATTTTAACCGAAGTTTTATTTTACTAATAGTCATTGTAGGTCTATTTTCTTGCAGTCCAACTAATTATTTGTCAAGTATTGAAGCGAGTAAAGAAACGCTCAACAAAGACATGGGGATGGAAGCGGATGCCGCTATTAAGGCATTAATTCAACCCTATAAAGTCAAATTGGACGAACAAATGAATCAGGTAATAGGGGAGACAGTGACTGATTTAAAAAAGAAACGACCAGAATCGACTCTTGGCAATTGGATGGCAGATGCTCTCCAACGACAAACAGAAAAACAAATAGGGAAACCAATTGCTTTTGCGATTCAAAATTATGGTGGTATTCGTATTCCTCAAATCAAAAAAGGAAAGATTACGAGAGGGATGATTTATGAATTGATGCCTTTTGATAACACCATCGTTATTTTATCTTTGAATAGTGTAGAAATCCAAGAATTGATACAACATATTACTAGTGGTGGCGGTTGGCCAGTCAGTCAAGGCATCAAAGTAACTGAAAAAGAGGGTAGATTGGACATTAAGATAAATGGAGTTGCTTTAAAAAGAGGAACAACATACCAAGTCGCTTTACCCGATTATGTCGCCAATGGAGGCAGTGATTCCGATTTTTTGGTTGGTAAACAACAACAAGCATTGCCCCTTTATATTCGAGATATATTGATTGCAGATGTGGAAGAACATACGGCTAATCAACAAGTAATTGAAAGTAAGATTGAAGGTAGAATGGTATTAACGAAGAAATAGAGTAGTGCAGTTGGCAGTTTGACAGTTTACAGTTGCCAGCTATTTTTAAAAAATAAAATATGAAAAGACGAGCTTTTATACAAAGAACAGGAACTGCCACTTTAATGACGGGTGTCGGTGCATTTCCTTTGTCCGCTTTTGCTAAAGATGATTTAGTGAAGTTGACGGTGTTGCATACCAACGATGTGCATTCTAGAATTGAGCCTTTCCCGATGGATGGTAGTCGCAACCAAGGTTTGGGCGGTGCAGCAAGAAGGGCAAGTTTATTAAAAAAGATAAGAGGAGAAGAAGAACATTTACTACTCTTAGATGCAGGAGATATTTTTCAAGGCACGCCTTATTTTAATTTCTTTTTAGGAGAATTAGAATTTAAGTTAATGTCAGAAATGAAATATGATGCCGCTACGCTCGGAAATCATGATTTTGATGGTGGCATGGAAGGATTGCACAAACAATTACCACTAGCCAATTTTCCTTTTTTGGTGAGTAATTATGATTTTTCGGATACGCTGATGGAGGGAAAAACAAAACCCTATAAAATTTTCAACAAAGGCCCTTTAAAAATAGGCGTGCTAGGCGTTGGTATTGAGTTAACAGGATTGGTGCCAGAGAAGCATTATAAAGGTACTCGATATTTAGACCCTGTAACTACTGCCAATAAATATGCCCTAGAATTGAAAAAAGAACAAAAATGTGATTTGGTAATATGCCTATCTCATTTAGGGTATCGCTACCGAAACAATAAAGTATCGGATGTGGTCTTAGCAGAAAATAGTCGAAACATTGATGTAATTATTGGAGCGCATACCCATACCTTTATGAAAAAAGCAGCATCCTACCGAAATTTAGACCAAGACGAAGTCATTATTAATCAAGTCGGTTGGGCAGGCATGTTATTAGGGCGAATGGATTTTTATTTTGAGCGAAATAAAAAAGGAAAATGTATGACTTGTGGGAATACGTTGATAAAGTAGTCATTGGTCAATAGTCATTAAGTCATTGGTTAGGAGCTATTTACTGACCAATGACTTAATGACTATTGACTATTCCTACTGCCCATAAACTGCCAAAGGCACATCTACATAAGTTTTCAAAACACTCAAAGCCAATCCTTCGGCTGCATCTGGCGTAAATTCTTTATTCATAAAATAGTCTTCTAAAACGACTTGCGATTGATAGAATACTATTTTTAAGGTGTTTAAATTTTTACCTAAAACGGGGTAAGTTTCCCCACTTGCTTCTAATTGTTTCCAAAAATCAATTAACCACTGGTCCGTTGCTTTTTTCTGTTCCTTGCTCAATTTTTCTGGAAAAAGATAGAGGAAATTTCTTGCGGATTTCAAACTAGCCGTTTTAGCTATTTGTGCTTCGTCATATTCGCCTGGTGCCAAATCCGTTAATAAAGTTTGGAGCATTTTAACAGCAGTCCATTGGTCAAAATTAGTGCAAGCATCAATTTTGGTATTGGTAAAAGAAGCAAATTTAGATTTAGAGGTAAAGGCAGCGTAAGCCGCTTTAGGATGTCTTTCAAATAGCCAACAAGGAATGGCATACGCTGCATTTTTGGGAGCAGCATGTAAATAGCGAAAATGCAAAATAAATTGGGTCATATCTTCATAAGAATAGGTCGCATTAAAATCAAAAGGAGGTGCATTTTTTATTTTTTTATCCGCAAAAGTCTCTCTGATAGCGGCATTCATCAGTTGATTGATTTCCGTCAAATTACCATTATTTGCCAATAACCAATAGGCTCGATAGGCTTTAGCTAGTGGTAGTTGAGTAGCGTTTAAGGCTTGCAAGCTACTCGGTGGATTGTTGAGTAAATTATTGAGGGTATACTGAAGATTATTAGCGGTTGGCTTGATTTTTTGCGCTTCAAAATAGTCCATCAATAAAGCATGTTTT
>JBGCFJ010000894.1:0-4111 GCA_045106885.1 Saprospiraceae bacterium | reverse complement strand
GTTCCGATGTTCTGATGTTCCGATGTTCTGATGTTCCGATGTTCTGATGTTCCGATGTTCTGATGTTCTGATGTTCCGATGTTCTGATGTTCCGATGTTCTGATGTTCTGATGTTTCGCTGTTTCGATGTTCTGATGTTCCGATGTTCCGATGTTCGGGTGTTCGGGTGTTCGGGTGTTCCGATGTTCGGGTGTTTTACACCTCTACCTCATTTTGTTAATTTTTCTCCTGCGAAAGTTTCACGATATTTTTGTTCCCTGTCAAGTTTTTCACGAAATTTTTATTTGCAAATCAGTTTATAAAAACATTTATATTTCGGAAAGCTTGACTTTTTCTTTAATTTATTTTTACCTTTGTGGCGTACTGGATAATTCAACGAATATCATACACATTCAATAATCTGAATTTTTCCTCCCCCTAAAGTACAAACAATATCATACCGAATTCGAATCATTTCTGATTCGTTTTTGTAGGAGTACTTTCAAGCTCCGCAAAACACTTTCAAAATTTTTATGGGGCTACCTGTCCTAGTTTCTAACTAGTTGGTAGTAGTTGCTTTTTATTCGATGGCTGTAGCTAAGCAGTTTTTGGATAGGGCTTTCGCATGGTCTGCATTAGATTTCAATTAATTGTTATATTCAATTACCCAACTGGTCTGCTGTCAAGTCTACCCCATTCATCTATGTTAGAAAACTACACTTAAGGTATGAACAAACTAATCGCTGTTATCAGCCAAAAAGGAGGCGTTGGCAAATCTACTGTTACTGTTTTACTCGCCAATATTTTTTATTTCGTTTTCAATTTAAAGGTCGCCATCATTGATGCGGATTATCCTCAAAACAGTATCGCCAAAAGGCGTAGGAAGGAACTGAATATTTCCCAAACTAATAATTACCTCAAACCGCTATACGATAAATTGTATGCCGACAAAGACCCCTACCCTATTATTCCAACAAACCTTCCCTCTGCTTTAGTGATGATAGATAAATTAGAAGAAGATTTTGATTTTATCTTTTTGGATGTTACGGGTACTTTAAATCAACCTGGATTTAAAGAGGTCTTATTACAAGTCAATCATTTTCTGATTCCTGTTTTGCAAGATGAATTTTCGGTAATAAGTGCTGTTGAGTTTTATCGAATGTTGCACAAGAATATTCTGCCTGTTAGTGAAGCTAGTGAAAGCTGTCAGCTATTCTTCAACCGTGTTCCTAGAAAACACAATGTACCAAATCTTTTAGGACAGCTTGCTCCTCACTTTGATTTCCTCCCTTCCTACCTCTGCAGTTATGCCGTTTATGAACGAAGATACCGTTCTACCCTATTTCCGATTCCAAGGGCTAAAAAGGAAGCGGTCAAATTGATTGATTTCTGTATGCAGTTACAATCAAGTTTACAAATGGAAAAATTGATTACTCAATAATATTTTTATCACCTTTTTAAAAACGCTTTTATGAAAGACTTTACTGATGATATTCTTGCAGGTACCGCAATGGAGGATGTACAAATTATAAAATCAAATCAGCAGACTGTTCAGATAATTGAAATCCCTAAGAAGGAAGTTACACCAATAATAACTAAATCGGTTCAAGTGGGAAGCACTACCAAAAAAAGGGGAAGAAAGAAAAAGTTAGCCGATTTTGAATTTATCCCTAATACAGATGCTGGCAACAGACGAGGTAAAGATTATGCCACCATCAGGATGTCCAAAGAGTTTACGCAAGCACTCAAAGTTTTATTTGACGACCAAAAAATGACGCTGATTATGGATACGGTTATTTGCGCTTACCTCAATCAACATAAAGCCGAATTGGCAGAGAAGTATAATAAGATTCTTCCTTTTGGCTAATTGCTCTTTTTACTTAATTTTTTAAAAATTCATTCTATGAAAAAGAAAATGATCCCATCCGAAGTTCAGCTACTAATTGATAATAACCTAATTGAAAAGGAGGATGCCAATTCAGATGAATATGTAGAAGTTCAAGTTCCTAATTGGATGATAGAAATCTTGCTCCTCTTTTTCCCCGAAAGGTCTCCTGATAAAAGTTTGGAGGTTATCTGCGAACAATTTATTGAGCATAAGAAACAGATAAAATTGAACTAATGAATAAGCTATTCCTCTTTCTTGTTTTGACCATTATCTATTATGTCCTCCTCTTTTATTGGGATGGCAAAAGAAAAAAGGCTTTTAAGCTTACTCAACAAAAAGTGATTGGCGAAACTACGGGACTGCCTGCTACTGAAGAAAAAAATACTCAAGCTTTATTTGGTAATACCAACTTAGAAAAGGCATTAGAAAAAGTACCGACTCTTACTCCATCTAAAGATGAAATACTCCTTAAAAATTTAGACTTTGAAGGAGACCAGTTAGAAAAAGAATTGGAGGAATTAGCGATTGATTTAGAAGCAGAACAAACTATTGAAACACCACAAAATAAATTGATGGAACAATTAGCACAATCAACTACTGATTCCATCAGCGAAGAACAACTCAATAATATGGTTAAGACCATCTCAAAACGACACGCCTAATTTTTAGGCTATCTTTTCATCGTATTAAAATTTATCAAAACATGAGAAAATTCACACTCAATCCTTCGGCTATGAAAGCCAAAAAAATGTTAAGGCCTCTATTTATGCTGCTACTTGTTTTAGTTGCAGTCAATGTTAATGCGCAAGATTTAGCTGATGGTCAAGCTGCCATTGAAGAAGCCGCTACTGGTATCGAAGGGTACTTCGATGCTATCCAAACGGTTGTGTTCATACTTGCAGGAATCATTGCTTTATTGGGCGCTGTGAGGGTATTTATGCAATGGCAAATGGGTGAACCTAATGTGATGGGAACAGCTGCTTCTTGGTTTGGTTCTGCTATCTTTTTGATTGTAGCAGTTACCGTTATTCAATCCTTTTTTGGAATCGGGTAATTTACTATCAACTAACTGATAATTAACTAAAATGGTCATGAAGAAGAAAACCTATAAACTAAAAGATTTATCCTATATGGGGCTTTCTCTCAACTACCTTGGGTTAATTGCAGCTACCACCATCATCACCATTATTACCGCTGGCATCACTTCTGCTGGCGGTAATTGGATCATGCTGTTTTTATCATTAGCCATCGGTGGAAGCATCATCTTTTACATTTACCATACAGGACTCAAGTATGGTCAGTATGGTTTGATTATCCTATTTGGGAAGCTGTTACAGCCGAAACATATTAAAAATGATTTTCCGCTTTTTGCAAAAAATCTTATTTCTAAAAAGTAGTTTAAAAATAGTTGCCTATGAAGAACATCAACCTTTCTCAAAGAATGCCCATCTGGAAAATTGAAAACCATTTGGTGTTAAGTAAAACTCAAGCTTTATCTGTCATCATTGTACTGATTATGCCAGAAGCGTATTCTTTGTCGGAAGGTGGTTTGGTCGCTATCTATAATATGTTTAATCGAATTTTGAAAGCAATCCCCAAAGGCTATATTTTACATAAACAGGATTATTATGTGCCTCGAAGCTATCAGCGAAATGGGCAAGGCACTACGTTCTTGTCTGCTGCCTACGAACGAAAGTTCAATGAACGAGCTTTTATGGAACATCGTTGCTATTTAATTATTACCAAAAATCCATTGATGGATGCTTTTACCACTAATCTTTTAACCTCGCTCATTTCTGGTCGCTTAGTCAAAAGAGACATTGCCGATGGAGTTACCGAGTTTGAAAACACTATTCGCAAAGTGCAACATATTATTTCTGCGGCTGGGATTGAAATTGAAGTGCTGCAAAATAATCGCATTGTTCAGTTACTCAACGAGTATTATAATTTAGGGGATAGACAGATTTTAAAAGACATCGCTTTTGAAAAGGATGCTATTCGAATTGGGGATAATGAAGTAGTGGTATATAACTCTATTTCATCGGATGTTGAAATGCCTTCAGAAATTGATAGTGGTGCAAACATCGATGATTTTTTTGATAGGTCGGTCACCTATCCCATCGGAATTGGTTTTGCTTATCCGCATATTGTCAATACCATTATTCGTAAAAATGACCCCGCTATTTTGATAAAATTATTGTCTCGAAAGCGAGAGAAAATTTTATCCATGACTTTCAAAAGTCG
>JBGCFJ010000893.1:0-8726 GCA_045106885.1 Saprospiraceae bacterium | reverse complement strand
TATTCCTGCTGGGGAACGTTTGCCTAATGATACAAAGGTTAATATTTATATGGCATTTCATGTCTATCCAGGTATTGGTACCTATAAATTGTCGATGACGGACCCTAATAGAAATGGTCAGATTTTAAATGTTAATCCGCCAAACTCGGACATGGTAGAATTTCATTTGGAAACAACTTATACCTTATTGAATCCGCAATTCCAAGGAAGTAATAATACACCACGACTATTACAACCACCTGTTGATATTGGTTGTGTAGGAGAGATTTTTATACATAACCCCAATGCCTACGATATAGACGGAGATAGTTTGTCTTATCACTTAATTACGCCATTAAGAGGTATTGATGAAGAAACAGGAGCAAGTATACCCGTACCAAATTATCTTTTTCCAGAAGAAATTAATCCTGGAGCCAATAACCAACATACTTTAGACCCCATAACAGGAGAATTTGTCTGGCGAACACCTCAAAGAGCAGGTGAATATAATATAGCATTTATTATTGTGGAATATCGGCAAGGCGTGCCAATTGATACGATGATGCGAGATATGCAAATATTGATTGAAGGAGACTGTGAGAATAAACCTCCAGAAATTGAAGTCGTTCGAGAAATATGCGTCATTGCTGGAGAAACATTAGAACTAGATGTGGTGGTGACAGATTCAGATATGCCCTTACAATTGGTAGAGTTAACAGCTTTAGGTGGGCCTTTTGAAGTGGAGATAAATCCTGCTAAATTAGAAGTTGGTCAAGGATACCAACCCCAACCCCTTAGAGGTAAATTTATTTGGGATACCACTTGCGAACATATTTCCGACCAAGAATACCAAGTAGTCTTTAGAGCAACCGATAATAAAGAAATAGTAGATAACATAGGAGAAATTAGCTTTTTGTCTACTTTAGAAACAGTATTAATTAAAGTAGTTGGACCGCCTCCTGAAGATGTCCAAGCAGTTGCCTTATCCGAAGAGATTCAAGTGTCATGGGAGAAACCCTATGTCTGTGAGGATGCAGCCAATGATTATTTTCAAGGTTTTTCCGTTTGGCGAAGATTAGGGAGTAATCAGTTTCCATTGGATACTTGTCGTACAGGATTAGGTGGACAAGGTTATACGGAAGTTTCTCTAGGATTTATTACGGATATGGAAGATGGACGGTATATTTTTCTAGACCAAGATGTTGAACGAGGTAGGACTTATTGTTATCGAATTTTGGCCAATTTTGCGCAGTTATCTGCTGCAAATAATCCATTTAACAGAGTGGTCAGTTTGCCTTCTGAAGAAGCGTGCGTACAATTGGGTAGAGATGTCCCTTTAATCACCAAAGTGAGTGTAGCTAGTACAAATAGCAGTACAGGAAGTATGGAGATAGCATGGATTAAACCAACTGCATCGGACTTGGATACTGTTTTAAATGGAGGCCCTTATAGATATAGATTATTAAGAGCGGAAGGGATAAATGACACAAATTTCCAACCCATTCCAGGTGCGGATTTTGAAAGTCAATTTTTTAATACCGCAAATGATACAACCTTTTTCGATGAAGGCTTAAATACAGTGGATAATGCCTACGCTTATAAAGTAGAATTTTATGTAAATGGAGAAAGCCAGCCTTTAGGAGAAACGAATACAGCTGCTTCTGTTTTCTTAGGTGCAAATCCAACAGATGAAGCGGTCAATCTTAGTTGGGAAGAAATGGTGCCTTGGGATAATTTTCAATACACCATTTTTAGACAAAACGACCAAGGACTTTTTGATTCTATTGGTACTTCAAACACCTTATCTTTTCAAGATACTGGCTTATCAAATGGTCAAGAATATTGCTATAAAATCCAGAGTATAGGTACTTATGGTATTGATGGTATCATCTCTCCTTTACTTAATTTTTCTCAAGAAACTTGTACGATACCGAGTGATGATGTACCTCCTTGCCCACCTACTTTAATAGTTAGCAATATTTGTGATAATTTAACAGGAGAAATCGACCCTGATTTTTTTGTCAATAATCTTTCTTGGACCAATCCTAATGAAGTTTGCGAAAACGTAGACGACGTTGAGTTATACAATATCTATTATACGTCTACAGAAGGAGGAGATTTTTCCTTGATAGAAACAATTATTTTCGCAGGAGAGACAACTTATGACCATCAACCTGATTTGGGCATAGCGGGATGTTATGTTGTGACGGCGGTTGATTCTAGTAGAAATGAGAGTCCTTTTAGTAATACGGTCTGTGTAGATAATTGTCCTTCTTATACTTTACCGAATACTTTTACGCCAAATGGAGACGGAACTAACGAAATATTTAAACCTTTTCCCTATCGTTTTATTGATAGAATAGAACTTAAAATATTTAACCGCTGGGGAGGGCTCGTTTACGAAACAAATAATCCTGATATTAATTGGGATGGCACCAATCTAGCAGGTAAAGACCTTAAAGAAGGCGTTTATTTTTATGTTTGTCGTGTTTTTGAAACTAGAGTAACAGGAGTAATTGAACAAGCAGAATTATTAGAAGGCCCTATTCATTTAATTCGAGGGCGTCAATAGTACTTGGACACAATTTTACAATCACATAATTATTTTGAATGTTTACAGGCATTATTGAAGTTTTAGGTAAAGTAGAGCAAATTGAGCAAGAAGGGACTAACGTACATTATACGGTTAGTTGCCCCTTGTCTAATGAATTTAAAATTGACCAAAGTGTTTCCCATAATGGCGTTTGTTTGACGGTAATTGCCTTATCAGAAGGGCAACACACCGTTACTGCGATTGAAGAAACACTTAATCGAACGAGTATAGGCGCACTTAAAGTGGGGGATATTATTAATATTGAAAGAGCAATGTCTGCTTCTGCTCGATTTGATGGGCATTTTGTACAAGGGCATGTTGATACGACCGCTAAATGTATTGCAGTAGAAACGGTGGAAGGTAGTTGGTATTTTTCTTTTCAATATGCGGTTAAGCCTGAATGGTTGCTAGTAGATAAAGGATCTATCACTATCAATGGCGTGAGTTTGACCGTAGTAGAACCCAAAGGAGATACATTTTCTGTAGCGATTATTCCTTATACTTTTGAAAATACGATTTTTAAAACAATTGAAGTCGGAACAGTTGTCAATTTGGAATTTGACATGATTGGAAAGTACATTACAAAATATATGCAATTATATCAGAAATAGGTTGCGATGTTTCGATGTTGCCGTGTTGTCAATAGAACAGGACAATAATGCAATATCGAAACACTTTTTTTAACTTTACCGCATTTACTTTTATGGCTACATCAGATATGTCAAAATTATTAAAGTCGATTCCACAAACAGGAAAAATTGAGTGGATTGGCATACGTCCAAAAAGGAGAGAAACACTAAAAGAAGTAGCGGAAGCAATAATTACTATAGAAGATGGTTTAGTGAATGATCATTATAAGTCTAAAAAAGGAAAGCGAAAAGTTACGTTAATCCAAGCAGAACATTTACAAGCAGTAGCGGGAATGTTGCAACAGCAAGTGCCAATTAGCCCTTTTTTGACTAGAAGAAATATTGTTGTGTCTGGTTTAAATTTAATTGCCTTAAAAAACAGACAGTTTACTATTGGCGACGAAGTGATTCTGGAAGGAACTGGTTATTGCCAACCTTGCTCTCGTATGGAAGAAAATCTTGGTCCTGGTGGATATAATGCTATGCGAGGACATGGAGGTATTACGGCTACTGTTATTCAAGGTGGCGTAATCAGAAAAGGGGCAACTATCAAATTTAAGGATATATCAACGGAAGGGTAAATTCAAAAAAAATTAACTCACTCACCTATTATTAATGCGACTTTCAACAATTGTCAAAGGTTTATTTTTACTGCTCATTTTCGTATTTTTTATCCAAACAAATAATTTTGCGCAGCAACAACGCTTTAAAGCAGGCTTGAATATTGGACTAACAGCAGCACAAATTAATGGGGACGAATCTGCAGAATTTAACAAATTGGGGCTGACGGCTGGTGTGAGAGCATCTACTTTTTTAAATGAAAAATCAGATATTTTAATAGAAATTCTTTTTAGCCAAAGAGGAAGTCGAACTAAGGTCATAAATGGGACAACTGTCCCACAGAAAATTATTCAGTTAAATTACATGGAGGTGCCCATCATTTACACCATTAAGGATTGGTATCAAGCAGACGAAGACTATTATAAAATGCATTTTCAAGCAGGTTTATCTTATGGTCGCTTGTTTAGTAGTAAGTTTAAAAATACAGCATTGGAAGTAACCGCTCCTTTTTTGAGAGAAAATGATTTTAGTTGGTTGGCAGGTATTACTTTCCATACCAATGAACATGTTGGTTTTTATGCTCGATATACTCGGTCTATTAATTTACTGTTTAGAAATGAAGACAATAATCCGAATGCGAATTCTTTATTGAGTTTTTTTTTAACGTTTGGAGGGACTTATACTTTTTAGGTTTTTTAAGATTATTTGATGGTATTTCTTTAACAAAGGGCGGAGGTGTGTAAAACAGCAAATGGTTGAAAAAAATTATGGTATACAGGGAAAATTTTTCAAATACAATTAGACCTACCCTTTGCCTTGCCCTCAATGTCTTTTGCCGAATAGTACCATTTGATGTTAATAAATAGATAGTCAGAAAGAAAATTGATACCTAGAAAGAAGTGAGCAGTCAGATCGTTTATTACATAAACTGTCAGTAGTCAGATTGAATAAATGTAAATTACTGACATTCAGTTTCTTACCTATGCTTAATCTGACTTCTGACAGAAAATTTCAATTTTCGGTCTGACTTCTGACCTCTAAAAAATATCAGTTAATTAGTTGACGCTCTAAAAGCCTATATTGTAAAATTTAAAGTCTAGTTCAAATTCAAATTCAATGCTCGTTAATGACCGTTGAAAATTGAAAATTTGAAATTGAAAATTGAAAATTGAATCTTACAAGTATCTTTAATCCAATAAAAGCGTAAAGTCTTCTAATTTTTTAATTGTATAAAACCAATTTTAGGTCAAATGCTTTCAAAAAAGTAGCTTGACTTTGAAATAATAGCATTTTTAGTAATGAAAAATAATCTTTTTTATATTTTAGGAATCAGTTTGCTAGTAGTCTTTTTGATGAGCTGTGGGGGAAATAACAAAAGCGGGGAAAAAGAAGGACTTTCGATGGAAAAAATGTTGAGTACGAAAAATACAGAAGTGAATGTTTCCACATTGCCAAGCATCACTTTTGATGAAATGAAGCAAATTTATGAAGGAGCTGATTTTATTGATATCATCTTCTATAATGTGGATTTTAGCATGAGTGTAAATAATAAGGCCAACATTCAAAAAATGGTTGGTTTTGTATCGACCAATGTTGCTAGTATCAACCGCAATTGTAAGCCAATGGGACGCCTCTTTTTTCAGAAAAACGGAGAACTAATGGTAGAAGCAGATATGTATTATGATGACCAATGTCGTTATTTTGTTTTCCAAAAAAATGGAAAAGCAGCTTATGCCAACGATATTACACCTGAAGGACAGGCCTATTTTGCTAAAATATTCTCACAAGTAAAAGTAGAATCGACTGCTGCACCTCAATAAGCATAAATGCTAAAATGAGTAGATGTGAAAATGATAAAATGGCGAGCTGCTAAAGCCTAAAATAATCGAAATTATTCAAAATTAGCGACCACATTTATTCATCTAGTCATTTACTCATTGAGTGAGTATAAAAAATAACTACTCAATTTACTCATTTGAGTCAGTTTACTTTATGCGCCAAATACTTGCGTTGCAAAAACAGCGCTATTCTCTGGATTCCAACCAACTGCTGTGCCTACCAAACGGTAATCGGCATTGATTAAGTTTTTATAATGCCCTGGAGAATTAACCCAATTTTTAATTAAGTCAGCGGCAGCATCTACATAAGTCGGCGTAATGATTTCTCGTTCGTTGCCAGTACTCCAAGTTCTCACAGGAAAGCCTTTAAACTGCACATTTTCGCCCACCATTCTAAACTGTCCGCCAAAACTATCGACTCGTTCTCGAACCGTTTTCTTTAAAGGGTTATCTTGATAATGAGATAACTGATCTGTTCTAATTTGATAATTATTTTGGTCTAAAGCAGCTTGTGTTAAGATAGGATCTGTGGTTAACGTAGCAGCACCTTTTCGCCTTCTGATTTCGTTGATTCCACCATGTACTAGATTACTGAGTAGTGCCACATCGAAAGTAGCGATATTAATTTTAGCCGTTGCTTTTTCAGGTTCAATGGTATAAGGAGAAGAGGTTGGGGTTGTTGGATTTTTGTCTTCTTGGTCTATATCAATTAAATCTCGGATACTTTTTACCAGTCCGTTGATATCTCCATTTCTACCGACTTTTTGTAGCCATTGCATAGCATTGGCATTATTACTTTCTAAATTTTGCAAAGCCATCAAAATTTTGAGGTAATTAGAACTAGGATTTTCTTGAATAGCTAGTTCCAAAATACTTGCTTTAGCAGATTCAATTTCGTTGTTTTTTAATTGATGAATAACAGGGCTAAGGGGAGTATCTTTAGTTTTCTTTAAATGATTATCTAACCAATTTTTGATAATATAATCAGATTTAAATCCAGCAAAAGAAGCAATCACTTTCCCATTCTCTATTAACTTCACCTCTGGAATGGTGAAAATATTAAATTTCTTGCCTAATAATGGTTGGGCTTTAACATCCGCAAAGGCTAAATTCCATTTAAGCTTAGACTGTTGATGTACTTTTTCTAATACAGGTTTTAGCATCCGACAAGGACCACACCAAGGGGCATGAAACTGAACGAGCACTGGGGTTTGATAACTTTTTTGAATCAATGCTTGGTGGAGATTATTGGCTGTGATTTCCATATTTATATTTGTTTGCGCTATAGAATGGAGTCAAATATAGGTATAATTTTAATTTGTGTTATTTTTTGAGCAAGCCATTAAAAATCAAATCATTAATCAAGGTCACATGCAAGTCAATTTGTTCCTTATCCAAGGAATCAATCCCATGCATTTTTTTCATCTGAAAAGACCGAGTAAACAAGGTCGTAATAGACCCAATGATAAAACTGGTTAAATTAGCAGCAGGAATATCTTTGATGCGTCCTTTTGCGGTTTCAGCGGCAATGATGTTTTGCATGGGCGCAAAAATAGGCTGTAATAATTCATCAATTAACCAAGCAGAACGTGGATTGTCAGAAAAAACTTCTTGCACCACCACTTGCTGAAACTCTGGATATTTGGCAGAAACCTGTACAATTTTCTTATTGTATAAACGCAATTTTTCCAAGCCATCTAAATCATCAATCAAATTAAATAAGTCCGCCAATTCGCTGTGAATTTCTGCGCCAATTAATTGCATAGATTTTTGCCATAATTCCTTCTTTCCACCAAAATGATAATGTAAAAGCGAATCAGCGACTCCCGTTGCTTTGGCAATTTGGTTAATAGTAACCCCACCATATCCCTGCTGCGCAAAACTCTTAAGCGCAATCCGCAAAATATTATTGGTGTTAAGGTCTTTATTTTTCTTAGGCCTACCTGCTTTTCTTTTCTCCTTTTTTCCAGTACTCATTTATCAAATTTAGAATGGTCATTAACTTTTAGTTGGCAAGATAGGGAAAAGTGGGGTAAAAAATGGTGGGTTGGGAGTGGGGCTTGAATGTCTTTGGGGATTAAGGAAAAATTTGGAATAAAAAGCAGTTAATTTATTTGATACGGTTTTGATACTTATTCTTACCTTGTGGATACTTGTGTATGAGCTATATGAAAAAAGACGCTCTGGTCAATCACTTATTAAATGGTTGACCATTCTTATTTTATGCCATGCTTTTAATAAGTTCCCTTGTTAATGTTGAAGCTTTTATTTGGGGGTGAAAAATTAATAATAACTAATAAATTAGAACGAGTAAACTTATTTTCCCACAAATTTGTTATAAGAAAGCTACTTGCGTAATGCAAGTATGATTTGTTTTCAGTACATTTGTATTATTCACAAACTAAAAACTAAGAGAAAATTTAAAATGCAAGCGGTAATAAATCATAATACTCTACCTTCCATTAAACTCACTAGAGGGGCTTTAGGACTTGCATGGTTAATTGATTCAAGCAAGGGTATTATTAATAGTGCTATCTCACAACTCCTTTCAATTATTCTATTACCCGTAACTATTTTTGTTTTACTTCCTTTTTTATTTTACCTAAATTATCTATTTGGTAGAGTTGATAAAATAGACTTCCAAGCGATTATTAAAGATCAAGATAGGTTCAAAAGTGTTATGTCTCACTATCATAACTTAAAAAACAATAGAGATTTAACGTTTTTATTAACCAAAATTTCTTATAATTATTTCCCTATAGGAACATGGGTAG
Source organism: Saprospiraceae bacterium (assembly GCA_045106885.1). GTDB lineage: Bacteria > Bacteroidota > Bacteroidia > Chitinophagales > Saprospiraceae > JAFMDF01. Next base: position 352 of record JBGCFJ010000893.1, on the reverse strand, counting down.
CAGTAAGTCAATTTAGACAAATTTTTGTTCATTTGTTAACTTATACAGATAAATTAGGAAAAGCTGTTTCGACAATTGACCAAATACCAAAGGATGATTTATTCCAACATATAGATAATGATAATTTATGGAAAAATCGTACTAAATCTTACGATTATCTTGCCTAATGTTTGATACTTTTTACCCATTTAAATTCATTCAATCCGTTGCTTCTGATTTCTACGATTTTGAAAAAGAACACCTCTATACCTTTACAGGTAAAGGCAATCACCGTTACCTAATCAGAGTAGAAGAATATCAAAACGATTTTTATGCTGTCAAATTTCATTTAAAGGCGCATTCAGATTCTAAG
>JBGCFJ010000892.1:0-3398 GCA_045106885.1 Saprospiraceae bacterium | reverse complement strand
GTCTTCGGAAAATGGTAATTAATCGCTGCTTATTGCGCCATGTATTTAACATCTTACGTTGGAGATGTTGTGCAAAGATTGGTTCATCCTCTTTGGTAAAAGGATTAGCCGTTGCTTTGATTTTAACATGTCTTCGGATTTGGATAGGACTAAGTCTGGATAGGTAATAGGTTGATTTAGTGTCTTTACCAAAGAAAGTCCATTTAAAATTCTTATGATAAGTAAAGTACTTCTTAGCAACCCATTTCTTTCCTTTCATAGGATGACGGCGTAAACACCATCGCCATACCGATTTCCAAATCTGATGGTCTATCCAACTGAATGTTTGTTTAGCGCAACAATGGCGATGGTACATCCCCCATCCTTTGGTCATCCTGTTAAGATGAGTAATCAACACATGGCTTGGAACGGTTCGCATTTTCTTGATGGTTAAACGAACTTTATCCAATAATTTCTTGATACTTTTCTTGGATGGTTTAATGATGAGCTTACCATTACGGTATTTACGGAAGTGTTGTCCTAGAAAGTTAAAGCCATCGTAAATATTAGAAATTACGGTCTTTTCAGCTGATAATTCTAAACCTCTTTCTTTTAAAAAGGCTTCGATTGCTGGTTTGACCTTTTGTTCCAATACTTCTTTATCTATTGCGGTGATTATCCAGTCGTCTGCATATCTGACAAAATGTACTTTATAAGGATTATTTACCCGTCTTCGATAACCATTCTTTAAGTGGTGGTATCGAATTCCCATAGCTTTATCAATTGTTTCTTGCATTCCATCTAATACCATATTGGCAATGGTTGGAGAAACAATCGAGCCTTGGGGAGTACCTTCTTCGGTTGGATACCAGTTACGCCTGTCTATTGCTCCCGATTTAAGCCATTGCTTTAATACTTGTTTATCTGTTGGGATATTATCAAGTATAAATTGATGGCTAATTTTATCGAACGAGCAATAAACTTAATACCCCCTTCAAGAACCCAATCTTGGAGGACGACTCTAAAGAAGAAGTAGAAATAACTAACCCCACTCATCCTCTATTTGGGCAACGCTTTCCACTCATTTCAGTTAGTGACCCACCAATTGGAGAAGGTAACGTGTATGTGGAATATAGGGAATTTATGATGCTGAAAATTCCTGTTTCTTCGACCAACCTTGGTTATACTTCTTTTTCTTTATCTACCAAATTGTCCTTATCCTCCTTAAAAGAAATTATCAAAATTTTTAAGGAGACCAAGGAATTATGCCACATCAACCTAAGCAAATCTTCCAAAATTTGCCAGAACACCTCCAAGAAGAAATCAGAGAGGAAATCGTAAACCTATTTCAACAAATCATCTATGAGTTCATCACTAAAAATTCAACCCCACCATCTAATCAGAAAGGCGATTATTTATGTCCGCCAATCAAGTCCGAATCAGGTCTTAACGAATCAGGAAAGTCTGCATCTTCAATATGCCCTAAAGCAAAAAGCCCTAGAAATGGGCTGGATGGAAGGGAATATTGAAATTATTGATACGGATTTAGGTGTATCTGGCGCAACTACTTTTCAACGAAGTGGCTTTAAAGATATGCTCAGTAAAGTTGCTTTAGGAGAGGTTGGTATTATTTTCTCTTCTGAAGTGACTCGTTTGAGTCGCAATTGTTCAGACTGGTATCCGCTATTAGACATCTGTGGTTATAATAAGTGTTTAATTGCTGATAATGATGGAGTTTATGACCCTGGAACACCTAATGGGCGTTTATTATTGGGGCTTAAGGGACAACTTTCGGAGTTGGAACTTTATACTATAAGAAGCCGCATGACAGCTGGCCTACTCAATAAAGCTAGACGAGGTGAACTAGCTCTAAATCTTCCAATCGGACTGATTCGAGATAAACAAGAGCTTGTTCATAAAGACCCCAATCAAGAAGTGCAAAACAGGTTAGATTTAGTATTTGCTACCTTTTTGCGTTTAGGTTCTGCTGCTAAAGTTGTTCGATATTTTGTAGAAAATCACTTCGAACTTCCTCGTCGAGATAAATTTGGGGACTTAGTTTGGAAACGACCAAGTGTTGCCGCGATTTTATCTACATTAAAAAATCCTGCTTATGCTGGTGCCTTTGTCTATGGTAAAAGTGAATCTGTTCATCAAAAAGCAGACCCACGAAAAAAAGCACAAAAACAACTCCCTTTAGAGCAATGGAAAATAATTGTAAAGGATAAATATCCTGCTTATATTAGCTGGAAAACTTTTGAAAAGATTAGAACTATGCTAAAGGATAATTATGCTGAATATGACCGTAACAAATCTAGGGGTGTTCCTCGTCCTGGTGCAGTTTTACTTCAAGGTATTATCTATTGTGGAAAATGTGGTCATAAAATGCAAGTTCAATATAAAGGAGGGAATCAATACCTATGCAATCATTTACGTCAGCAATACTTAGTGCCTGTTTGTCAACGGTTTAGAGCCGACTCTGTAGATGAAAAAGTTATAGCCAATTTTTTTGAAGCTATTTCGGAGGTCGAGTTAGATGCTTACGCTCAAGCAGTAGCAAAAGGAAAAACTATGGAAAAAGAAGCTCACTTAGCCCAGCAACAACAGCTCAAACGATTGAAATATCAAGCAAATTTGGCTCAACGACAATATCAAAAAGTTGACCCTGATAATCGTTTAGTTGCCGCTGAGTTAGAAGCTAGATGGGAAAAAAGTTTGAGAGAACTTAAGCAAGCTGAGCTGCGCATGGAAAAAACTAAACCAGAAATGGAAAAATACCAACTTCCAAAACAGATGGTTGAGTCCTTTAAAGCTATTGGGCAGCATTTGCCTCAAATCTGGCAAGAATCTTATCTAAAAACAACCACGAAAAAATCATTATTACGTTCCCTAATTGAAAAAGTGGTCGTGCATCGAATAGAGCAAGATAAACTCCAAATCCGAATTGTATGGAAAGGTGGAGCAACTACAACAAATCTCATTCGTATTAATGTAGGCTCCTTTTCAGCTCTTTCTGATGCAAAGCAAATGGAAGAACAAATTGTGGAATTGGCAAAAAAGGGAATATCAGACCAACAAATTGCACTTAAACTTACGCAGCAGGGCCATCGTTCTCCTATGAATGAGACCGTTCTAACCAGTACGGTGAAAACTATTCGTCTTAGACATAGAATATTAATCAACCCAAGTCAATCTCATCCTCGAAAAGTTCCAGGTTATCTAACCATTAGTCAACTTAGTAAAAAACTACAAGTATGGGATTATTGGATTTATGACAGGATAAACAATCAGACTATCCAAATTGAGAAAAATAAGGAGACCAGAGGATATTTGTTCCCTGATAATCCCAAAACCATTGAAAATTTATTAAAACTAAAAAATGGAGAGGTCAAAAATGTAATATTTTAGTTATCTTTCCT
>JBGCFJ010000891.1:0-2387 GCA_045106885.1 Saprospiraceae bacterium | reverse complement strand
TAAAGTTGATTATATCTTTGCCGTATGAAAAAGAATCAAATTAAATCTAAATCAGAAGCAGGTCTAGGCGACCAATTAACAGGGAATAATTCGTGGAGTTGTGATTTTTTAGTATCGGGTAATCTGCGGAGCACATCCGCTAGATATTCCAATGGATTATGCCCATGTCTGGAAGCAGAAGCGAGGAAGGTATAAACCATAGCACCCCATTCAGCGCCTTGTTCTGAACCAGCAAAGAGATAATTCTTACGACCTAAAGCAACAGGTCGGATGGCATTTTCGACTAGATTATTATCAATTTCAACCGTACCATCAGTTAAATATCGTTCAATTTTCCACCATTGACCGATGGCATACTTAATGGCAATACCAATAGCCGATTTAGGTAGTACCTGTTTGGAATCGTACTCCTCATCCAAATAAGTTTTTAGTTCGGTCATAATAGGAGCGGCTTTTAGCTGTCTTAATTCAAGTCTTTGAGCAGGGGTATATTTTTCTTTGCGTGCTTTATCTTCAATTTTATATAATTGCTGAATCATGCCCAGCACTTTAGCCGCTCTAGCTTCGTCATTTTTTAAAGCATCAAAAAACTTACGCCGTACGTGAGCCATACAACCAAACAAAGTGATGTAGTCTAATTTGTCAAATTCGGAATAAACGCCAAGCCCGTCGGTTTGTAAATTACCTTTGAAATTGCGTAAATGTTCTCTAGGATATACTCGTCCTCGACCAGGGTCGAAGATGAATACTACTTGATTATCTATTGGGTCATAATATACCCAATAGTAGCCCGTATGCGCTTTGCCGTTTTTACCCGTTTTTTTAACCTTTAATACTTTAATAGTGGTTTCGTCTCCTTGTAAATATGGTTTGGTAAAATGATGTTCACAAAAAGCGTCGTATAATACTTTTAACAAGGTACATACTTTAGCAATCCAACCATTAATGGTCTTGGTTTTGACCTCCACTCCTGCTCTTTGAAACATTTTGACTTGTCGATAATACGGCAAGTGGTCTACAAATTTACTTACTAATAAATAAGCTAATAAACGAGCCGAAGGAATACCTTTATCTATCGGTCTAGATGGTAAGTCAGCAATAATGATAGGAGATTTGCCTATTTGCTGTTCTTTTTTCGGATAAACGTATATTGGACGAATTACCTTTATTACTCGAAACGTCGGTGGAATAATATCCAGTATTTTGGTTATTTCTTCTCCCATTCTGACCATTCCTGTGGTATCTTCCTCAGGTTCAATGACAACTTCTACAGTCGGTAAATCTTCTGGTAAAGGAATGCGTCCTCCTTCTTTTTTACCTTTTTTAGGCTTAGTTCTTTGGTAGGTAATTTCCTCTTTTTCTACTTTCTCAACTGCTTTTCCAGCCAGTTCATTAAATAACGACATCTGGTTGCTTATCTGCTCAGGAGTAAAGCGCTCCGAAGTCGAACCAAATAGCATCTTTTGCAGTTTTGACACAATGAATTTTTGATACTCCAGCTCTTGCTTTAGTACCTTATTCTCTATTTTCAGAGAACCATTTTCTGCTTGTAATTCAGGTTTCGACATCCCTGTAAAAATACAACTTTTTACTTGTTTTTTAGGCGTTTAGCTCCTTGTTTTTATGCACATTTTACCCTTTTTTTTGTGGATAACTACCCCTTAAAAATGGATATTCAGTTCGCTGTTTTATTCTGTTTTTCCTAAGTTAAATCGCTTGCGTTTTTTGACAGATTCCAAAACTACTCCCTCCAGTATTAACACCAATTGATGCCAACTAATTGATGCCGAATCTCCCTGTATTTTGGGTAGCTCAAATGTCCCGCTTTCTAATAATTTATAGTACATTACAAAGCCGCTTGATTCCCATACCAGTATTTTCATTCTATCCCTTCTCCGATTTACAAAAATGAATACTGCACCACTTAATGGGTTTTTTCCTAATTTATTACGCACTAGTCCACTCAAACCATTAAATCCCTTGCGCATATCGGTGGGCGCTGAATAGATATAGTAACTTTGGTGCGCATTGAGGCTAAACATTTGTGCCTAATTTTATCAAGGCTACTACATACTGGCTACTAACTTGACCCCTAATTTGTAGCCGTACTCCATTGGGGTAACTTAATTCCAATTGGGATGAAGCCAGAGGACTAACCGATAGCGGAATAAATTTATCCGTTGAACTCGGTAAATCTTTTCCCGATTTTTCTTCCTCGTATTTTTTTACCCAGTATTGAAAGGTGTGCGCTTTTAGTCCATGAGATTGGCTAAAGTGTAGTTTGCGCTGACCACTTTCCTGCCATTTTTTTACTAATGGATACATCTCTTCCTTTTTTCTTTGTCGCATATTTTATTTTTTGACAAAGGTAGCCGCTTTTTTGACTT
>JBGCFJ010000890.1:0-2317 GCA_045106885.1 Saprospiraceae bacterium | reverse complement strand
GCTGGTGAGGACTTGCAGTCCGCAACCTATATTAGCTCTCCTCTGGCGAGTATTAGTACCTAAAACGCTCGCCAGAGGCGAGCAGTATAGAGGTTGCGGACAAAATGTCCTCACCAGCAGTCTCCATTTTTTAGAACCAATCACCCCTGCCTTTTAACCCTGAAGAAATTTCTATTGATTCTAAACCAGTGCCTATGGAAACTTGTCTTCGTAGACTTACCCAAGGAACAATTTTACTAAATCCAGATTTTCAACGCAATGAGGTTTGGACGATAGAAAAAAAATCTCAGCTAATTGAATCTTTGATGTTGAAAATTCCTTTGCCGATGTTCTATGTTTCAGCAGATAAAAAAAATAATTACACAGTAGTAGATGGATTGCAAAGGTTAAGTACAATTAGAAGTTTTATTTTGGGAGATATGTTTTTAGCAACTGAGACGAAACTAAAAAAGGAGAGGGATTTACATTAAAAAACCTAGAATTCTGGAAAGATTATGAAGATAAGAAGTTTAAAGAACTTCCTACTCATATAAAAAATAACATTTTAGAAACTGTATTTCAATTTACTATTATCAATCCTGGTACGCCCAAAGAGGTACGAAGAAATATATTTAAAAGAATAAATACAGGAGGACTCCCTTTAAGTAGTCACGAGATTCGAAATGCCTTATATATTGGAAAATCAACAGAGCTATTAAAAGAATTGTCAAAAAGTAGCATTTTTAAAAAAGCAACTGGTGATTCCGTAAAAGGAATACGAATGTAGGATTGGTAAAATAATCTAACCCAAATCCATTACTTACCCCCGTTTGATTCGTCTCTGGGTCAATTCCCTCAATATTACTCCCAAAGGAATAAATTTCGGGCAGCTAGGGTAAATTTAATAGCGACTAATTTTGATTTTTCTTGGAAGGTAGGTGTATCTAAGGTATAACTTAATGCCACTTCTCGCAAGCAGGTAAAAGTGGTGTCTTTAATAGAAAATTATAAACTTGATTGTCTCCAAATCCACCACCGATACCTGTTCGACACCAAGTTTTATCTAATAAAACGGTGCCTCCACCAAAGTCTTTGAAATTCTGAATTTCTAGTCCTTTTGGTCTTTTTATTTATGAAACTGTTACCAGTTACGGGTTGCCAATTGCCAGTTAAGGATTGTCGTCAAACTGGTAACTCGCAACTGTTTAAACCGTCTGAATAATATCGTACTGCGTTAAAATATGCATATTCCCTGCTTTGTCTTTAGCTACCACAGCAGGTATTTCTTTGCTAATATATCTGGTCAAATTTTTAACAGGTAAATCTTCTGCAACTAACGGGAAGGGAATTCCCATAATCGTTTTGATTTTACCTTCCGCATTTTTTAAAGGATTCTCTAATAAATGAGTTAAGACGGCACTTTCAGTTACTGAACCAATAATTGCTTCTTTTTCTACAACTGGTAGTTGAGAAATATCTTTTTCTTTCATCAAATTAAAAACTGACCGAACGGTATCAGAAGGACTAACAGAAATAAATTTCTCTCCATTCTTAGCCGAAATCATATCTTTGACGGTCAAATCATCCTCTAAAAAGCCTCTTTCTCGCATCCAATCATCGTTGTAAATTTTACCTACGTATCGACTACCGTGGTCATGAATCACTACCACTACTACATCATCTTTGGTTAATTGGTCTTTAATTTGAAGTAATCCCGCAAAGGCAGAACCCGCAGAATATCCCAATAAGATACCTTCTTCCTTAGCTAATCTTCGACACATTAAAGCACCGTCTTTATCGGTTACCTTTTCAAAGTGGTCAATTAAACTAAAATCTACATTTTTAGGTAAAATGTCTTCTCCAATTCCTTCTGTGATATATGGATAAATTTCTTTTTCATCAAAAACACCCGTTTCGTGGTATTTTTTTTATTCTTAACCATAAGTATCTATGCCAATGACTTTGATGTCTTTATTTTTTTCCTTTAAGTATTTTGAAGTTCCTGAAATTGTCCCTCCTGTTCCTACACCAACGATCATGTGGGTAATTTCACCCTCAGTTTGTTCCCAAATTTCTGGGCCTGTAGATTCATAATGTGCTTGCCGATTGGATAAATTATCGTATTGATTGCACCAAAAAGAATTAGGAACCTCCTTACTCAATTTCTCCGCCACTGAGTAATAAGAACGTGGATCCGTCGGTTCTACGTTCGTAGGACAAACAATTACTTCTGAACCCATCGCTTTTAACAAGTCAAATTTCTCTTTACTTTGTTTGTCACTAGTTGTAAAGATGGATTTATACCCTTTGACACAAGCGGCAATCGCTAAACCCATCC
>JBGCFJ010000089.1:0-4516 GCA_045106885.1 Saprospiraceae bacterium | reverse complement strand
TACAGAAAGACAGGAAGTATTTTTTAAAATACTTCCTGTCTGCAACGAATATAGCGGAATTTTACTCCCGAGAATTTTACTTCAAAATGCCCAAATGCAAAATCCGCCCGCCCGTATGGTTGATCGGGTTCACACTCTTGCCGATTACAATGCCGTCCTCGGGAGCATGGTATTCTCTCACTAAATCGCCAAACATATTACGCATGGTGGCGATAATTTCTCCTTTTTTAACCAAATCCGTTACTTTAGGCTGAACGGTCATAATCCCACCAGTATCCGTGTACATCCAGTAAGATTTCATACACAAAACGGTATCTGTCTCGGGTTCTTCTATCGGTCATTAAAAGCCAAAGGGGAGAATTTGCCCACGAAAACAAAAAACTTACATGACACGACTATACGCCACTTATTTCAAAAAAATGAACAGTTAGTTAGAAACCCAATACTGCTGCTTAGAACGTCTCTAATTCAAATTTCGACTTTCTACAAAATTCTTGACCGTCAAACGGTTTACGCCAAGTATCCTTCCGATTGCACTATAGCCAATGTCTTTTTCAAGTAACGTTTTGATTTCTTCCTCTTTCCCACTCAGTTTAGTTTGTTTGGATAGACTACCCTTTGGTCTGCCCAATTTCATGCCTTCACTTTTTCTTCGAGCGAGTGCCTCTTTGGTCCGCTGAGAAATAAGCTGCCTTTCGATTTCGGCAGAAAGAGAAAAAGCAAAAGCCAACACCTTAGAACTGATATTATTTCCCAACTCGTATTTTTCTCTGATGGTATGCACTTGAACATCTTTATCCATGCAAGTATGTAAAATACTCATCACCTCCATCAGGTTTCTACCCAACCGAGATAACTCCGATACAATCAAAACATCTTCGGTTTGGAGTCTATCTAAAGTTTTTCCTAATAATCGGTCATCCAACTTGCGGCGACTACTCACCGTTTCTTCCACCCATTCACCAATAGTAATTTTTTTAGCGTCTGCATATTTCAATATTTCAAATCTTTGACTTTCCACACTCTGTTTGTCCGTACTGACCCGGATATAGGCATAAATCATGGCAATATTTTAGCGTCATTAGTAAAAACCCTTTTACGGTGTTAAATTATCATTTTTTTGTTAAAAATAAAGGGTGTTAAACCTACTAATTTAATGAATAGGTTATACGCTCGTTTTGTCTAATCAATAAATTCCAAATTATGCCCTTGATTCAAGTGTTATCCGAGAAAGAACAAACAGCGTACGAAAATGTGCCAACATTTACCGGCAATGAAAGAAAGCATTTTTTATCGCTGCCAGCCTCTTTACAAATCAAAGTTAATTCCTTTCCAAGTCTGACCAACAAAGTTGGATTTCGATTGATGTTTGGTTATTTTTTGGCGACGAAGCGAATCTACCCAACGGAACAGTTTAACCAAAAAGACATTCAATACTTGTGCAATCAATATGGGATAATGCCTTTCGCTTTTGATGTAGCTAAATATAAATCCAGTACTTTTTCGCGACATAGGCAAATTATTTTAGCGCATTTTGCTTTTCAATCCTATCAACCTAAAATTCATAATCGTCTGATAACAGATACTATCCACGAACAAATCTATTCCTGGGAAGCACCTCGACTTATTGTAGGCTATATTTTAGAATGGCTAAAGTGGAGGCGTATTGAGCAGCCCAGTTATTATAATCTCCAACTGATTTTGACCAATGCCATCCGTAAACGAAACAAAGAGATGAAGCAGAAATTTGGGCGACTAATCACCCCCGAACAAAAAGCAGCATTGGATAAATTACTTGAAAAGGCAATAGACAACGGCAAAGAAGAGTATGTTTTAACTACCCTACATAAATTAAGTCCTTCAGATGCACCTAAGCAGATTAGAGCCAATGTGAAAAAATTAGAACTCATCCAGTCCATTTTTACAACACTCCAGCCCCTATTAAAACAACTTCAATTGAATCACAATGCTATTCGGCACTTTGGAGAAGTTGTTCAACATACAGAATCTGGGCACATCGTTAGGAAAGAGGAGATAGACCGCTATTTTAATCTCGCTACTTTTTGTGCTTATCAACGTTGCATCTTTGAAGACTGGATGGTTCGCACCTTGATTTCCGTTTGTAAAGTTGCAGGAAATCGGGCAACCGCTAAAGAAAAAGAGCGCTTGTTTGAAGGGCGGAAGCAACGTAAAAAAGCGTTTCAAAAAGTCATGCATATTGCCGAAGATAGCACCTCACTGATTCAGAAAATCAGAGCATTAGCATGGATGAATATTCCAGCGGAGCAGAAAGAACAACAATTACAAAAACTACTCCCTAATGAAGAATTAGATACCGCACCACAACCTAATGATTTAGACCAGATTAAAGAAGAGCAGCAACTTACTGGTGAAGACGAATACTATAATTTCTTAGCAGAACAATCGCAGAGTTTACAAATAAGTAGTTAACCTAAAATAATCGACACATTTTGTGACGGTCTCTTTTTGCACTATACATCGTTAAAAAGCCTCGTCGTAAAAAGACTATGACTACGTTTTTTGCCTTGTCTAGCACAAAAATAGCCTAAGTCAAAAATGATGATTATTTCACGTTAACTACTTAAGAGTCAATCCTATTCTGAAAAAACTCACTTTAAATAACACAGATTCGGATAAAGACTTATTACGAGGCATCCAATATTTTAAAGACAAAGACGGGGTAATAACTAAAACAGCACCAGTTGATTTTCTCAATGACGAGGAGCAGGTTGCTTTGATGGATAAAGATGGAAAATTTAACGCATCGCTTTACAAAATACTGTTATTTCAGAAAGTAAAAGATGGTTTTGACCGAGGGAAACTTCAGCTAAAGCACACGTATCAATATAAAAATATGGATAATCTCCTAATTCCTAAAGACCTTTGGGATAAGGATTCAGATAGCTTTTTGGAAAAGGCAAACCTCACTCATTTAAAGGATGTCAAAGCAAGGATAGCTGACTATAAAAAAATATTACACCATCATTATCAAAACACCAACGATAATATTTTGGCAGGAAATAATAAATTCTTCCGCAAGAGTAAAAATAATAAGTACTACGTTGTAACGCCAAAAGTAGAAAAGGAAGAGCAAGATATATCATTGTTTCCTGATGTTGCTGCCATTCCGTTAAGTGAGATACTTTCAACGGTTGACGCAACCACTAATTTTGTAGAGCACTTTCAACATTTGCAACCATTGTATCGGAAGAAAAGACCTGATAAGTCATTATTTTTTGCAGGAATTACTGCTTTTGGTTGCAATCTGGGCATTCCTACGATGGCTAAGGCTGCTTCACAAGTTCGGGTTAGCCAATTAGAAAATACAACCAATTGGTACTTCAATTTAGCTAATATCAATAAAGCCAATGATGCTATTTCTAATTTTACAGCTACACTACCGCTTGCTGATTTATACCTCAAAAGAAAAGGGGAATTAAGGACATCATCGGATGGTCAAAAAATACGACTTATCTCTGAAAATACCATTTTCGCTGATTACTCTGCGAAGTATTATCGGAAAGGTAGAGGTATTGTTGCCTATACTTTTGTCGACGAACGATGTATTCCATTCTACTCGGTTATTATCGATGCTTCGGTCAGAGAAGCCATTTATGTATTGGATGGATTGCTGCATAATGATACCATAAAATCAACCATACATACCACCGATACGCACGGATACACCGAGGCTCTATTTGGATTGACAGATCTACTAAACTTTGGATTTTGCCCGAATATTGCTAAGATGTTAAGGCAACAGATTTACACTTTCAAGGAACATCCAATTAGGGAGTATAAGCAGAAAGGATATTTGGTGTTACCTAAGGGCTATATTGGGGAGGAATTAATTGAAGAAAATTGGAATGAAATACTTCGCATTATTACTTCCTTAAAATTGAAGTATTGTACCGCCTCGCAATTATTTAGCCGCTTCAATTCTTACTCCAAACAACATCCTCTTTACGCAGCATTAAAAGAATATGGTCGAATGGCAAAAACACTGCATGTGCTAAGATTTACAGATGATTTGGAAATGCGGCAGGATAGTCGCAAAAGTGGAAATGCAATAGAATCCAGTAATCGCTTTTCTTCTGCTATCTTTTTTGCCAATGGAGGAGAGATGATTTACTTGACCAGAACGGAGCAGCAAATAGCCGATGCTTGCAAAAATTTAATCAAAAATGCCATCGTCTGTTGGAATTACTTATACCTGACCAGAAAAATACAGCACGAAAAGAATCCGATAAAAAGGGAAGAATTAATCAAGATGGTTAAACAGAAAACAATGAATGCATGGAGACATGCTCACTTGACTGGAACCTATGATTTTTCTGATGAAAATATAGCAGATTCTTTCAATTTGCTTCACTCCAAAAATTACAACCTAAATTAAAGCTGATTTCTGGAAAAGAAAAACCATTGTTAAGTTATGTTAATCAGGTAGTTACAAGAAAAGTCGTGGGCAAATTCTCCCTTTTGGCTGGGTATGACC
>JBGCFJ010000889.1:0-4291 GCA_045106885.1 Saprospiraceae bacterium | reverse complement strand
ATCGTTCCTATATCCGTCCAATAGCCTCCAAAAGCATAAGAAGCAACTTTATAGCTTGAGTTAATCGCATTCGGGATAATTTCCTTACCAAAATCATTCGCATCAGGGTAATCTGCAAACATCTTCAATAAGACTTCCTTGTTAAACAAGTAAATCCCCATAGATGCTAAATAATGTTTATCCTGTTGCGCATATTCTTCTGCTACTGGCGAAGTCCATTTCGGTAATATATCCGTACTAGGCTTTTCAATAAATGTATTAATCGTTCCTGCTTCATCTACTTTCATGATACCAAAACCTGGCGCATCTTTAGCATTTACAGGAATAGTAGCGATAGAAATATCTGCGCCTTTTTCAATATGTTCTGCCAATAAAGCTTGATAATCCATCTGATATAATTGGTCGCCAGATAAAATTAAAACATGCTCATATTTATGATTGACCAAATGCTTCATACTCTGTCTAACTGCATCGGCTGTTCCTTGAAACCAGTTCATATTTGAACGAGTTTGTTCAGCTGCCAACACATCCACAAAACCATTATTAAAATGGTCAAATCCATAAGTATTCTTGATGTGTTTATTTAAAGAAGCAGAATTAAACTGGGTCAGAACGTACATTTTACGTACGCCAGAATTCAAGCAATTAGAAATAGGAATATCAATTAAACGATATTTTCCTGCTAAAGGAACAGCAGGTTTAGAACGATTTTCTGTCAATGGGTAAAGTCGGGTGCCAGCACCTCCGCCAAGAATTAGGGCAATCATAAGCAGGTTTGGTTAAAAGTTAAAATTTGGTAGAAATAATATTTTTTTGCAAAGATAAGTGTTTTTACACATACTTAGTGTAATTTTTACACTAAGATTTTAATTTAAATATAAAAATCACCAATTATTCTTTTTTTAGTAGGTTATATTTTAAATATCAAAGGCTTAGCAGTAACTTTATTCATTCCTCCATCTCCAAAAGAAAAAAAAAATCAAAAACAAAAAATGTTCAAGTTCTTTTTTTTGCAAAAAATGTTTTAAAAAATGTAATTTAGCCGCTTATTTACTCATTCGGTCATTCTAATACCAACCAATAATGAAACAGGCAACTGCACTTACTTTACTAAAATCAGGCAAAAATGTCTTTCTTACGGGGTCTGCTGGAGCGGGGAAAACGTATGTCATCAATCAATACATCAAGTATCTACGAGAAAGGAATGTTCCTGTTGCAGTAACTGCTTCAACGGGGATAGCCGCAACGCACATGAATGGCATGACCATCCACGCTTGGGCTGGCATTGGTATTAAAGATGCTTTGACGAGTAGTGATTTACAGAATATGAAGGCCAAAAAGTATTTAAAAGACAAATTGGAGAATGCTAAAGTGTTAGTTATTGACGAAATTTCAATGCTCCATAAAAAGCAATTAGAATTAGTCAATACGGTTTTAAAATTCTTCAAAAATCCTACTTTAGCATTTGGTGGTGTACAAGTCATTTTTTCAGGTGATTTTTTTCAATTACCTCCAGTAGGCAATCATTCCGAAACACCAAGAGATAAATTTGCTTTTATGGCAAAAGCTTGGGTGGAGGCACAATTAGCCGTTTGTTATTTAACGGAGCAACATCGACAAGAAGACAATGAATTAAATAATATTTTAAATGAAATTCGGAATGGACAAGTTTCTGATACGTCCATTGCCTTATTACAAGCAGCTAGTCAAACCGTATTAACAACGACTGAAGAGCCACCAAAACTATATAGTCACAATCGAGATGTCTCCTTATTAAATATTACCAAATTGCGAGACTTGGATGGTATTAGCAAGTTGTACCAAGCACGTACAAAGGGCAATGCCAAATTATTAGAAGTCTTAAAAAAATCTGTTCGAGCCGAAGCACAATTAGAATTAAAAAAAGGGGCAAAAGTGATGTTCGTAAAAAATAATTACGAAGCAGGTTATATTAATGGTACTTTAGGTGAAGTAGTTGATTATTCAGAAGAAAAACTCCCTATCGTCAAATTAATCGACGGTACTGAAATGACCGTCGTGCAAGATGAATGGGCGATAGAAGACGACAAGGGTAATGCCTTAGCTTCCTTTTCTCAATTGCCACTTCGATTGGCTTGGGCCATTACCATACATAAAAGTCAAGGAATGACTTTAGAAGCAGCGGAGATAGATTTGAGCAAAAGCTTCGAGAAAGGACAAGGTTATGTGGCTTTGTCTAGATTAAAAGGTTTGAAAGGACTTAAATTAATAGGGTTCAATCAAACAGCTTTAGCGGTTGATAATTTAGCTTTTAGAGCCGACAAACGATTTCAAGAATTATCTGCCGAAGAAGAAGGGCGTTTTCAACAATTAGACTTAGAAAAAAAATCAGTCGCCTTTATCAAACACTGCGGTGGATTAACCGACCCAAAAGACATCAAGCGTTTTAAAAATAAAAAGAAGGAAAAGAAGTTACCTAAACAGTCCACTTTTACGATTACCAAAGACTATATCCTAAAAGGTTTGACCATTGACGAAATTGCGGAAGAAAGAGGCTTATCTGAAGGAACTATCATGGGGCATTTTGAAAAAATCAAAAACATTTATCCAGAGGTAGATATATCTCCATATAAACCAGAACAGGCTTTATTTCGACGGGTCCAAATTACACATAAACAAATATTGGCAACCAACAATCCTGACCAAGTACGAGAAGATGGTTCGGTGAGTTTAAAAGCACTTTTTGATGGTATGAATCAAGAAGTTTCTTATGCGGAGATTAAATTAGCGATGGTATTTATTTAAAGCTTGTTGAGCGTTTGTTTTAGGTGAGTAGACGCTCCATGGTCTGAAAGACGCATGGAGGTCTGGCAATAATTTTATAGAAAAAAATGACAAACAGCTAAGATAATCAGTCCGAAAAATACTAAATAAATAATGCTTTCGGTTATCAAAAATCTAGTTTTCGCTTGTTGACCAATTTTTGCAAATTTTGCCTCTATTAGTCTTTTTTCGGTTAACGTTAACCTGTTTTTTGGAGCAGTTCCTTTTTTCAATTTTGGTATTTGTTTATCCATATTTCTAATAGGGCGCTTTCGGGTCAACTTTCGATTAGCGCTATTACTTACTGCTGCATAGCCTTCCATTGGTTATTGTTTTAGTGGGTTAACTATATATTTTAAGTAAAGCATAGATGCCTATTAGTAGCAATAAGCTGGCAATTATCAAAAAGCCCTTGTCTTTTCTATGGCTAATTTGTTTGGCTTTTTCACTTCTAACCACTGCCCATGCTTTTGTTAGTCTATTGTAATACTTCATTATTTGTTGATTTTATAGTACCCAAATTAGATAAAACCGCTTGTTGCAGCTAGTTTTTACGATAAATCCAAGTAGAACTTCGATAAGCCATTCGTCTTGCTGTTGAAAATTCTAAATGGAGGATTACTTTTACAGTATTACATGGCACAGCTCAGAGAACTGTGTTACCTAAATATTAAATATGATGACAACTACCATACAACCTGAATTATTCCAATTTTTAAAGGAATTAGCCGAAAATAATAACCGAGCATGGTTTGCTGAACATAAGCCCCGATTTCAGGAGTTAGATAAAGGCATCAAAGCTTTTGGGCAGGCATTAGAAACAAAGATGAATGAACACGATGTGGTGGAAAATGTAAAAATCTATCGCATTTATAGAGATGTGCGTTTTTCTAAAAATAAATTACCTTATAAAACGAATCGTGGTGGGAGTTTTGTGAGAGCGACTAAATTACGACGTGGAGGCTATTACTTTCATTTAGAACCGGGTAACTCTTTTATAGCTGGTGGTTTTTGGGGCCCAAATAAAGAAGACTTAAAAAGAATTCGAGTAGAAATAGCTGCGGATGCAGCGGAATTAAGAACTATTATTGCACAACCACTTTTCGTGGAGACTTTTGGGGAATTGAGCGGACAACAACTCAAAACAGCACCAAGAGATTACTCTAAAGACCATTCCAACATTGATTTATTGCGCTATAAACAATATTTATTGATTCGGAATTTTTCGGATGAAGCAGTACTCGCCAATGACTTTTTGGATAAATTAAATCAGGCTTTTGCCAATATGCGCCCTTTTCTCGATTATATGTCGGATGTGTTGACTACGGATGAGAATGGCGTTCCGATATATTGACCGAAAAAAGATTGCTATAACGTGCCGAAGCTACGCTCCTTAAAGGAAAAATGGACATTCAGCAATTCCTACAGACCGTTTCGAAGCTACGCTCCTTAATTTTTTACTAAAAGAGCAGCGCTCTGACCCCGTCTG
>JBGCFJ010000888.1:0-2912 GCA_045106885.1 Saprospiraceae bacterium | reverse complement strand
ATATAACCATTTGATGAATCTTGAAAGATTATGTTCAAATATAAATTCTACTAATTTGTAACATATTTTAATTATTTTTCTAGCTTCTGCAAAGAACGATAATTGATACAAAAGGACAAATAATTTGTTCTTAATTTTGACGATACAGTAAAAAAGTAGGCCGTTTCTGAGCTGTCAACTTCCTCTATAATGCTAAAAAAAGTACTTTGCCAAAGTCACTTTTATTATGTTAAGTTAACGTAAATTTTATGAACACTCCAAAAAAATAAATCAAACAAAATTATATTCTTTTTTATTGTGTTTTTTTGATGTAAAATACTGTTTTTTAGAAAGCTAAATTGAATAATAATTTTGAAAATTTTGTCCTTAAAAAACGTCAAAAATCCCTTAATCTAAAATTAACATTCCCTGCCTCATCTTTTACAAAAGTTTAAACTTGGCTTAAATATTAGCTTAGATTGGAAATAGATATTTGCAGTATATATTAAAATACTGTTTTAATCTATTTACAATCAATCATGAAAAAAATTCTGACTTTCTTACCTCTTTTCTTCTTAGGCTTGCTAATCCAAGCACAAAACGTTATCACGATTACGGATAACGACTTACAAGGAAATGCCACTCATAATTGGACTGCCGATAATACTTACTTATTAGATGGTTTTGTGTTCTTAGAAGCGGGAGGGGTTTTGAATATTGAAGCAGGAACAAAAATTAAAGGCAAAGAATCCCCTTCTACTAGTGATAATGCGACTGCTTTAATTATCGCTAGAGATGCAACCATTAATGCTTTAGGAACTTCGGATGCACCCATTATTTTTACGGCAGAGATAGATGACTTGAATGACGATTTAGATTTATTGGTGACTGACCGAGGATTTTGGGGTGGCTTAATCATCTTAGGAAATGCGCAATTAGCCAACCAAACACCCGAAACGAGAGTAGAAGGAATTCCTGAAGGAGAAACTAGAGCCATTTTCGGTGGAACGGATGATACAGATAATTCTGGGATTTTACAGTTTGTGTCTATCCGACATGGCGGTGCAGAATTATCTCCTGGTAATGAGATTAACGGATTGACCCTTGGTGGCGTAGGAAGTGAAACCATCATTGAAAATATAGAGGTGATTGCGAATGATGATGATGGCATCGAATTTTTTGGTGGAACCGTAAGTGTCAAAAATGCTGCTGTTTCTTTCTGTGGAGATGATGTTTTTGATTGGGATTTAGGCTGGAGAGGTAATGGTCAATTTTGGTTAGCCCTAACTGGAGCAGACAATGGAGATAATAGTGGAGAATTAGATGGTGCAAAACCAGATGAGAATGGACCTACCTCTAATCCAACAATATATAATGCGACTTTTATTGGTGCTGGTTGTGGGGTAGATGTGAGTTCGTCTAACAAAACGGGTTTATTATTTCGGGATGGTTCTGCTGGCAAAATTGCCAATAGCGTCATTACGGAGCAAAATTTTGGGCTTGAAGTAGAAGACAGAGCAACTGGCATAGATAGCCGTCAGCGAATGGAAGAGGGGCAATTAGTTTTATCAAATAATGTTTGGGGGAATTTCTGTAATGGAAATGAATTAAATGCAGGCGCTGATGGAATTATCAGAGCTACAGGTGATGCAGAAGATACTACTGCTCAATTTTTGGTTGACCACTTGACAGCTAATAATAATGTAGTTCAAGACCCACAATTAGCTATTTCAAGAATGGACGATGGTGGTTTTAATCCATTGGGCGAGGATTTGACAAGAATGGATGCCAATCACCTTGACACTTATCCTGCTGACGATTTCTTTACACCTGTTTGTTTTATCGGTGCATTTGGTGATAATGCAGTTTGGATTCAAAAATGGACAGCTTTAGCTACTTATGGGGTATTGAATACTGATTTGGCTTATGGTGTACCAACTGCAAGTTCTAGCTGTAGTATGACTACAGCTGTAGAAGAAATCGAAATTTTTGATAAAGGCTATTCTTTAATTCAGAATACGCCAAATCCAACGACCAATACGACGCAAATAGGCTTCACTTTATCGACAAAGAAAAATATTAGTTTAACGATTTACGACTATACTGGAAAAATTGTAATGACGCTTATTGACAACGCCGCTTACCCTGCTGGATTAAATACGGTGGAATTGGATGTATCGAACTTTGCAAATGGGGTGTATTTCTACACCTTGAGTAATGAAGAAATTGTATTAACCAAGCAATTGGTTGTTTTAAGGTAGTGATTGGTGAATGGTGATTCGTGATTGGTTGGCTTCATAACTAATTATTAATCGCCAGTAATCAATCCTAGAAAACGATAAGAAGTCTTTGACATTTTTTATAAAAAATATTCCCATCGGATGGCTATAACATCCAATCGGAACAATAATCAGCATCCTGCTAGATGCTAAAAAAATTACTGCTAAAATGGTGTGCGGCGACCAATCACAAGTCACTAATCACCAATCACTAATTTATCATGAAAATTAAACAACTTATTTTTTGCCTAGCTGCCCTATTTTTGGCAGGAACCGCTTTCGCACAAGAAGGGATTATTCGAGGTACGATTAACGACCTAAGCAATGGAGAACCACTCATGTTTACCAACGTAGTGGTACCGAATACCAGCCCTGTAATTGGCGCACAAACCGATTTAGATGGAAATTACGAATTGAATCTAGCGGCTGGAACGTATGTCTTAGAAGTTTCTTACGTAGGATATGCAACGAAGACCATTACCGATATTGAAGTGAAAGCTGGAGAAATTACTGTAGTAGATTTCCCAATGGAAGAAGCGGGTTTACAATTAGAAGAAGTAGTCGTAAAAGCAAGTAGAATTGACCGTTCGGAAAATGCTTTATTGATGTTGCAAAAGAAATCTTATGCAATTCAAGATGGTATTTCTTCTCAGG
>JBGCFJ010000887.1:0-5463 GCA_045106885.1 Saprospiraceae bacterium | reverse complement strand
GATTTAAACCAGCTCATCGGACGACGATAGTCATCCGATGAGCTGGTTTTTTATATATATTGAGAACTTAAAATGTCGTCGACTAAAATTCTTTTACAAAATAGCTTATTGCTGCTTTTGAATACGTTCCATCCGCATATTATCTGTCCGATAAGTAGCACTAAATAAACCTAAAATATATACTCGGAATATATACCAACCGAAATTATGTTCGTTCAATCTAGGGTCAATTTTATCAACTATCTTATTGTGTTTTTCTCTTAATTTACTCCAATGTAAATGAGGCGAAACATGATGTGCCGTATGCAATCCATTGTTTAATAACAAGAAATTTAGCACACCTCCTGTCATATTTCTAGAATGATTGTATTTCGATTCTTCATCAGCATGAATATGCTGGATATAGTTAAAGACTAAAACGGTGAACAGCGATACTTGCTGAGGAATAACAACATACAAAAAAGCTTTTCTCCAATCAATGACAAAAGCGACGACAATCCAAGTGACTAAACTAATCACTTGTAGTAAATGGAAATAAAATTTTCGTCGGTCTTTATTAAATAAACTGAAAAAATAGGACCGCACCGCCTTTTGTTGTTGAAAACCACTAAGCGTTGGATAGCTGACTAAATTGCCAATATGATTCTTTTCAGAAGCCATATAGGTTTTAGTATAATCTGGCTCTTTATTAATATGTACATGGTGGTTAGAATTATGGGTTGGTATCCAAGCGAAAATAGGAAACCCATAAAAAACGGTTAAGACATTATCCGTTAAAACATTCAACCATTTCACCGTCCACATAGATAAATGTTGGTGATTATGGACCATAACAGAAACGATTACCGCCATTAATAATTGCCAACTGTATAAAAATGCCCATACAGGAGTGGTTAGCAATTCTCCAGATTGCCATAGGAAAACAAATAAGCCAATCGTGAGTGCAAGAAAGAAAAGTGAAAGTAAGTCTGCTTTGTATCTTAACATGTAGCTAAAGTAGGTTGTGTGTGTTTAGGCTTGAAAATCAATCAAAATTTACGCCCCTAATCAACATTTTTGAAAAGAAAGAGGATTCCAAAAATGTTAAAGGTATCTTTTTTAACTGAATATTAAGGCATAAAAGGGAAGAAATTAAGACAGTAGGCAGTAAACAGTAGCAGTAGGCAGTTAAGCCTTTGATTTTCAAACCTTAAATTTTGTGCAAACACAGTTGACTAAACAGTCTCGAAATTAAATAATGCAATTATTTCAACCTTCTTTGATTTCCTCAAATAAGGCTTCTGATTTTTTAATTAAATCTCGAAAATCTTCCTTGGTTTTTTCTTTTTCTTCTTCAGTCCACAGCCCTTCTTCCTTTTTTTCTTTAATCCGTTCTTTCAGTTCAATTTTTTCGTCTTCCAAATCAGTCAGTCGGTCTCGTAAATCATCGCTCATGTCTGCACTTTTTTCTTTCAGGTCGGCAAAGACCCCACCAATTTTGTCTAAGACTTTATCATATTTCCCTTCGTCAAATTTTTCTTTTTCGGCGACTGCCAAATCTTTGATAGAAGAGAATACATCTTTGACGCCATCAATTACTTTTTCAGAACGAGCTTTTTCGACTTCGTTGCCATAATAGAAATTATAAGCAATTAGACCAACAGCAGCAAAAAAAATCAATTTAAGTAAGTTTCGCATTTTTAAGTATTTTAAGTTTAGCTTAACTAGCAACCAGCAACCAAAATTCTCAATTATTGCTAACAAATACCAATTTTTCACCATCTGTTTGTCTAAAAGAGAGAACTGTTGGTAGAATAGCCAAAGGAATGGCTGATTTCTCACCATCTTTCTAGCTTTTTCTTTAATTTCGCACAAATTTTTGGAAACGGTAGGGAACTTTAGATTTTTTGTTGCCGTTTGTTTTAACACATAGTCACATAGTATAGGCACATAGTACACATAAGTACGAATGTTACTATTCCTAAACGGATGATTATTTCCAAAAAATTATAATAAAATACGACAAAAAACTAGGTTCTCTATGTGTTAAGAACTAGTTGACTATCTCGAAATTTCGGGACAAGTTGTGGTAAAAAGAAAAAAGAAAAATGGACTACACTCCAGGGAATATTGAGCAAAAATGGCGAGACCATTGGAAAGCAGAAGGCACTTATAAAGTCAGCAATGAGTCTAATAAGCCAAAGTATTATGTATTGGATATGTTTCCATATCCATCAGGTGCAGGGTTGCACGTTGGGCATCCGCTTGGTTATATTGCTTCGGATATTTATGCTCGGTATAAGCGATTGAATGGGTTTAATGTTTTGCATCCAATGGGTTTTGATGCCTTTGGCTTGCCAGCAGAGGAGTATGCGTTGCAGACGGGGATTCATCCTGCGACTTCGACGAAGGACAACATGGAACGTTATCGAGAACAGTTGAGTGCCTTAGGTTTTTCTTTTGATTGGGATAGAGATTTATATACTTGTGACCCGAAATATTATAAGTGGACGCAATGGATTTTTGCGGAGTTATTTGGGCATTATTATGACCAAACGGCTAAGCAGGCTTTACCAATCAGCGAGTTGGAAAAGATATTTGCGGCAGAAGGAAATAAAAAAGTAAAAGCAGCCAATAGTTATAAAGGCAAATTTACAGCGGAAGAGTGGAAGGCAATGGACAAAGTAACTCAGGCGGATACTTTGATGGCTTATCGCTTGGCTTATCGAAAAGTCGGTTATGTAAATTGGTGTGAGGAATTAGGAACAGTATTGGCGAATGACCAAGTAAAAGACGGTGTTTCTGAAAGAGGTGGGTATCCTGTAGTCCAAAAAGCCATGAAACAATGGTATTTGAGAATTACAGCTTATGCGGATCGTTTATTATATGATTTGGACGAAATTGACTGGTCGGATTCTTTGAAAACGATTCAACGAAATTGGATTGGTCGTTCGGAAGGTGCAAGTTTGTTTTTTGATGTGAAAGATTCTGAGGAGAAAATCGAAGTTTTTACTAAAAGTCAAGATACTAATTAAGAAGAAAATAATATAAAATTAAAAACAAAACATAAAAAGAACAATAAAATAAAAAAAAAAAAAAAAAAAAAAAAAGTAGCTGATTATATCGCTAGAGTAAATGCCAAATCGGAAGTAGAGCGAATGGCAGAGAAAGAGGTAACTGGTGAATTTATTGGTGCTTATGCCATCAATCCATTTACGAATACAGAAGTACCGATTTGGATAGGAGAATATGTCTTGAAAGATTACGGTACAGGAGCGATTATGGCAGTACCAAGTGATGATGAAAGAGACAATCGTTTTGCGACAAAATTTGGCTTAGAAATTATTGATGTCGTTGATAAGTCTAAATATCCTGGTGCTACCTTGAATGATAAGGTTGGAATTATCAAAAATTCTGGCTTTATGAATGGTATGGAAGTGCCCGATGCGATTACTGCTGCTTGTAAAAAAGCGGAAGAAATGGGCATCGGAGAAATGCACATCAATTATAAATTAAGAGATGCCAATTTTGGTCGTCAAAGATATTGGGGAGAACCATTCCCTGTGATGTATGATGCGGATGGTTTGGCGCATGTGATGAAAGTGGATGATTTGCCATTGGTATTGCCAGATACGGAAGATTTTAAGCCAGCAAAAGGTGGTCGTTCGCCATTGGCAAGAATGGAAGATTGGACGAATTTGCCAAATGGTATGACTAGAGAAACCGATGTCATGCCAGCCGTTGCAGGTTCTTCTTGGTACTTTTTGAGATACATGGATCCTAATAACGAGGAAGCTTTTGTGGGACAAGATGCGGTGAATTATTGGCAAGATGTAGATTTATATGTTGGTGGTTCGGAACATGCAGTAGCGCATTTGATGTATGCTCGATTTTGGCATAAATTCTTGCATGATAAGGGCTTAGTACCAACTAACGAACCATTCAAAAAATTGGTTAATCAGGGGATGATTCAAGGGGTGATTGAAAATAGTATGATGGATAAGGATTCTCCGAAGGATGCGCCAAGATTTGTAAGTGCAGATATGATTTCAGCGGAAGAAATGAAGCATTTCGCTAGAAAATATACGCATATTGATTTCGTAGCGGATTACGGAAAAGCTGAATCGCATTTGACCGAGGACGGTATTAATAAATTTATTGAATGGCGACCCATTTACAAAAATGCAACTTTTGAGTCAAAAGATGGTATTTTCAAAAATGGTCAAGTCACGTTAAATGATGGTGCCGATTCTTTTAAATTTCATACATTTTCAGAAGTTGGGAAAATGTCTAAGTCTCGATATAATGTCATCAACCCTGATGATGTAATTGGCAGATATGGCACAGATTGTTTCCGCATGTACGAAATGTTCTTAGGGCCAATCGAACAAGCAAAACCTTGGGATACGAAAGGAATTGATGGAGTGTCTAAATTCTTGAAAAGATACTGGGGCTTATTTTTTGATAAAAACGAAAAATGGTCTTTATCTGATGAAGCACCGACCAAAGATGAGTTAAAGATTTTGCATACGGCTATTAAGAAAGTGACGCACGATATAGAACGATTTAGCTTCAATACTTGTGTGAGTGCTTTCATGGTTTGTTCCAATGACTTGCGAAAATGGCGTTGTAATAAGCGAGCTATTTTGAAAGAGATGACGATTTTATTAGCACCATTTGCACCGCATGTTACAGAAGAGATTTGGACTAGATTAGGAGAAAGTGGTTCTGTTCACCATGCAGCTTATCCAGTTTTTGACGAAGCTCATTTAAAAGAAGATAGCATTGAATATCCAATTAGTATCAATGGTAAAAAGCGAGGCGTCGCTGAATTTGCTTCAGATGCTAGTCGAGACGATATTTCTGCTGCTGCGGTGGAGTTAGAGGTAGTGAAAAAATGGTCAGAAGGAAAGACTATTCGGAAGGTGATTGTTGTGCCTGGACGAATGGTGAATATAGTAGTGGGGTAGATAAGGTGTTTATTTAAAAATTATTTTAGAAAAAATATAAGAAGGTATGTCTAGTTTAGACATACCTTTTTTCTTTGGTAGTGCTACATTTGTAAGGCTATGTCTAAGTAAACCCCATAAGAAACATTGGGTTTATAAAATATTGTAGCCTTACATTTATAGCACTACCTTTTCTTTATATTGAGATTCTCTTTTATGTCTCTCGTGGTCTGCTTCAGGATTAGAGCAATTCCCCTAAAATAGTAGGAAGAAAAAAATAGGACAGACAGACAGGTCGGAGGGATTTGAAACGACTGATTGGTTTGGTGGTCATCAATTATTTTTTAAAAAATGAATGATTTTTGAAGCAACAAGGCACCTATTTTTCAAAAAAGAAAAGCCGTATTCTTCAAGGAGTATGGTCTGCTAATAATTACTTAAGTACCTACTATTAAATAATCGTCACTTTTGATT
This sequence comes from Saprospiraceae bacterium, assembly GCA_045106885.1. Taxonomy (GTDB): domain Bacteria; phylum Bacteroidota; class Bacteroidia; order Chitinophagales; family Saprospiraceae; genus JAFMDF01. Next base: position 61 of record JBGCFJ010000887.1, on the reverse strand, counting down.
TAAGCTATTTTTTCGCTAGACGAGGCATGAAGAAGTGTCAACTTCTGAACCGCAAAGCGGA
>JBGCFJ010000886.1:0-3297 GCA_045106885.1 Saprospiraceae bacterium | reverse complement strand
TTCGCATTGATTATCAAAAAGAAGACAAAACGCTATTGATGAATATTCATAGCATGGAAGGAAAAGCCATGTTAGGAGATACATTAATTGATAAAAATCATCCTCGAATTGCGGAGTTAACAAAAAGCGGAAAAGGGCAATGGATTAATGATACGTACTGGTTAGTGATGCCTTTTAAATTAAAAGATTCTGGGGTTACCTTAAAATATGTAGGCGAAGATATGACCCAAGCAGGAGCAAAAGCGGATGTTTTAGCCATGACTTTTAAAAATGTTGGCGTGACCCCTGATAATAAATATTTGGTCTATGTCGATAAAAAATCACGTTTGGTAACTCAATGGGATTTTTATGGCAAAGCAGACGATGCCGAACCTCGATTCCAGATTCCTTGGGACGGTTATACCCAACATGGATTGATTCAATTATCTGGAGGACGAGGGAAATATGCTTTGACGGATATTGAAGTTATGGAAAAATTGCCTACTGGGATTTTTACCGAATTTTAGGCGCTTACACAAAATTTAAAACCAACAAATTGTCGATATTTTAAAATGTCGATAATTGTTAATCTCAAATTCAACTTCAACCTCAAATTCCCGCCGAAGGTGGTTTAAAATTGAAAATTTGAAATTGAATTTTACTTAGTTTTTTAGGCCATTTTTTCCACCAACACATAAAGGACACAGCTTTTAATAGAACTTCAAATAAAGGTAGTTTGCAAAATAAATCTACCTCAAAATATCGTATCTTACATTTTTGAGCAATTAATGGTAGCTTGGAGATGTTTGTTTTAGCAATTAGAGCGTCAGCTAAAAGATGGCTATTAAAAAATATTTAAACGCTTCTCTAGTGTCAAATCCGTTGCCTTTATTCATCCGTTGGTAGAAAATAGACCAACGGATGAATGAAGGCAACGAATAATTAGCTGTTTTTTACCTGACCATCTAATATAACGTAACCTATTCGGACAAAGCATCTCCAAGCTACGGTTAAAGATTAAAGAGGGGCTAATAAATTCGTTGGCAAACCATCCCTTGGCAACAAGCTTAATCGTTAAACAAGTCTATTACATTTTCAGCCTAAACTACTTTAACTATGTCCAAGCATTTGCCTGTTCTACTACTACTCCTTGCCTATTTTGCTTGTAATAATGAATCCATTCCCCCTACGACCCCATTAACTACTTTCCTTACGAAAACCAACAATCAACATTTTGACATTTTAATCAAAAACGGACAAATCATAGATGGTTCTGGTTCAAATACTTACAAAGCGGACCTATTAATCAATGCGGATACCATAGCGTTTATAGGGCAAGTAGATACGGCTAAAATTATCGTCAAAAAAACAATTGATGCAACAGGTAAAGTCATTAGCCCAGGTTTCATAGACGCACATGCACATGGTGACCCAATGAAAACACCTGATTTTGAAAATTTCTTAGCAATGGGTGTTACGACTATCTGCTTAGGGCAAGACGGCAGTAGTCCGAGTGGAGCTATTAGCGAATGGATAACTCAAGTCAAACAACAAAAGTTAGGCGTTAATATAGCTCAATTTATTGGCCATGGTACTTTGCGCAGACAGGCAGGTATTAATTTTGAAAAAAATCCTAGTGCCGCTCAATTAGCCAAACAACAAACTTTATTACAAAATGCCCTTGCTGCTGGTTGTTTTGGCATGTCTACAGGCTTGGAGTATACACCGGGCACTTTTGCCAAGGATACAGAATTATTACCACTGGCTAAAATAGTTGGCAATAATAATAGTCTGATAATGAGTCATATAAGGAATGAAGATGACGAACAAGTAGAAAATTCAATTCGTGAATTACTACGCCAAGGGCAACATTGCAATGTGCAAGTGTCCCACATGAAATCTGTCTATGGAAAAGGAAGAAAGCGAGCTAAAGCATTACTTGAATTACTAGATAATATAACAGATAGTACCTCGGTAACCGCCGATGTTTATCCTTATAATGCCAGTTATACAGGAATTGGTATTGTCTTTCCAAAATGGGCAAAAGCACCCAATGATTATAAAAAGGTGGTTAAAAATAGACGAGCAGAATTATTGGTTTTTCTAAAACAAAAGATTACAGAAAGAAATGGGCCAACAGCCACACTGTTTGGAACCGCCCCTTATGCTGGAAAAACATTGGCTCAACTAAGTAAAGAACAAGGCATCCCTTATGAAAAAGTACTTTTAGGTATTGGACCAAATCGAGCCTCAGGTGCTTATTTTATTATGGACGATGAATTACAAACGGAAATTATTGAGCATCCAAAAGTAATGATTTGTTCAGATGGCAGTCCTACGATGCGACATCCAAGAGGCTATGGAAGTTTTGCTAAAATTATTGAAGAATATGTATCCAAAAGAAAGCGATTAAGTTTAGCAGAAGCCATTCGAAAAATGACTAGTTTTCCTGCTCAAACAATTGGTATTTCCAAACGTGGGTTAGTTCAACAAGGTTTCTATGCAGATTTATTAATCTTTGCCCCCGCCAACATCAAAGCAAATGCCACTTATGAAAAGCCACATCAGTTGGCCACAGGCTTTGACTATGTTCTTGTAAATGGTGGAATAACCATGCAAAAGGATTCATTAATGATTGAATCATCGCATTCTTTCGGACAACTGCTATTCCATAATTTATGATAAAAACTTGGTAAAAATAATTTCACAAGAAAATCCTTGATACACCAACTTATTGAGCGAATAAAGGATTAAAAGAGTAGCGGGAAAGCTTTGCATAGTGAGTATTTTTCCAAGGCAGTAGAAGAGCAAAATAAAGCCGCAGAACTGGATAGGTTATTTTTTGCCTGTTCCTTTATCTCCACGAATAAAAAAAAAATCTAATAAAAAAGTAAATTGAGTAGGGGAAACCATCCTTAAAGTAGTCTTGTCAAATAGAGAAGGGTACAAATCAGGAAAATAACGATAAAGTATTTCAAGTATTTGAACCAATTACAAAGTAATCTCATTATAAAGAAAATCTATTCGGTTTTGTCGACATTTTGTGACTTTTAGTACCAATTTATCGACTAATAGAAAAAGGGAAAATATATAGTCAACTTATTTGTAAGTACCTACTATTAAATAATCGTCACTTTTGATTCAGGCTATTTTTTCGCTAGACGAGGCAAAAAATCTTTGCATAGCCCCGCTACGGAAATATTTTTTAACATGAGCTAAGAAAGGAAGATTCGGGATGAGCAAACACCGTTTGTGAACCGTTTACGGACAGGAGTGCTTATTTCTTAGTGAACCGCTTGCGGATGGGATGCTTAAAGT
>JBGCFJ010000885.1:0-19551 GCA_045106885.1 Saprospiraceae bacterium | reverse complement strand
AGTTTAGACGAGCTTATTTAGGTCTTAGTTTTTAGCTTAAAAATGGGAGTCTATCTAGATAAATGACTATTTTTAAGATGGAAAATAAGGGCGAAAGAAGCCGTATAAACTGGTAGTTATTTCATGCGTGAACCACTAGTTACCTAATGCCACATCTAAAGATAGTTTAGCAATCAGCAAATCAAATAAAGCTTGTAAATGGTTCTGTTGTGAAGCAAAAAGACTTTGTTCTGCCTGAGAAATTTCTAAACTAGACCCAACGCCTTCTTTATATTTCACTTGTGCGGTAGTATAAATTCGTTCTGCCAACGCTATATTTTGTTGTTGACTTTGTTCTCTATTTAAAGCACTTTGATAATCAATTCTAGCATTGGCTACTTCTTTATCAATCGACCGAGCAAATTGTTGTTGTCTAACTTTCGCAATTTCAGTTGTCAACTTCGCTCGTTGAATTTTAGCCTTTTTACCAAAACCATCAAAAATCGGCGCTCGTAAAGACAAGCCAACAATGGCTGTTGGTGCCCAAAAACTATTGGGGTCATTAAATAATTTATCGCCTTGAAAGGATTGATTATAGGATAGGTTCAAATTTAAAGAGGGGAGATAAAGATTTTTGACATACCGTTCATTTAATTCATTTAGTTCGATGCCTGTCTCTGCTACCTTATAATCTCTTCGTTTATAATAATCAATCGTGCCCGTCAAGTCACTTGAAGCAGGTGTTGGCACGACTCTACCTAAATTATCTTCAATGATGAGTTCTGTTTCAATAGGAAAATTCATCAATTGCTTGAAATTATTCATCGTTGTTGCTATCTGACTACCTAGATTACCTTTTTGGGCTTTTAAATTAGCAACGGTCAATTCTAGTCTATCAACATCCAATTGTTCAACAAAACCTTCCTTGTACAAAGCACTTGTTTCATTCCTCAATTTTTCAACGTTCGCAATGTTTTTATCTAAAATCTTAATACTCTCCGTCAATAAGATAATAGGTAAATAAGCCGTAATAACTTGATTTTTAATACTTTGTTGCTTCGCAGCTAATTCGTCCTGCACCAAACCTCTATACAAACTTGCTGCTTTTAGACCTGTGAAAAAACTACCATCAAAAACCATCGTTTGCAGATTAATACTCCCTTGGAATTGATTTTTTAAGACAAAAGAAATTTGGCGAGAAAAGCCGTCAGGCAGGTTACCTTCTGCATCTCTAGAAGCATCTACGAAAGCATCAGGCAAAACAGAAACGGGTCTTTGTAAATAGCGATTGAAACTAGCTTCTGCGTTAATTTGCGGCAATCCAGTTGCTCTAGTTTCGAAAATACGTTGCTCGGCATCTTCAATATTTAATTGCGCAATTTTAATATCGTCGCTATTGGCGAGTGCATATTCCACCGCTTTATCGAGCGTCATTTCTACTCTTTGTTGAGTGTATCCAAATTGGAAGGCTCCACAAAAAATAAAAATTGGTAATAGTTTTTTAACAGTCAAGTTCATTGATATAAAGTTTCGAGCTGCCAGTTGCCTGTTACCAGTTCTGAGTTTAGGACAACTCGCAACGGGTAACAGGTAACTGGCAACTCATTATTTTCTATTTAACTATGTCTGAATTCGCTTCGTTCCCTTGAATATGTTTTTTATACAAGGCTAATCCTTTTTCAGAAGCAATTCCGTGAATATGATATTTGATGAATTCTATAAATAATTTTTCTTTGTTAAATTCTTTTAGTGGAAATATTTCTTCATCTACGAGCGAAAAAGTACTCATTACATACATCTTGGCTAGAATTTCTGCATTGACATCTACTCGATATACCCCCTGTATTTTCCCTCTTTCAATATTCTCTTGAATCATTTGCTGCCCATGCCCTTGGTGTAATTTCTGCAATAAGAGCCAGATATTTTGATAATATTTCTGTAAATCATAGACTAAAGTTGGAGATAATTTTCGCAATCGTTGAACAGCGTGTCTACCCACACTTAACATCTCCTCAATCGCATCCCCAGAATTAGCTTTCACTTCTTCCATTATCGCTTTCTCTTCTTCTATATGCGCTAACATAATCTTGGACACTAAATCTGTCTTGTTTTCTACATACTGATAGAGTGTCTTTTTGGACATCCCCAACTTTCTGGCAATATCATCCATCGTCACACTCTTTAGGCCGTAGCGTAAAAAGAGGTCTTCCGCCTTTTCTAATATTTGAGTTTTTACGTCCATTATCCACTTGAATTTCTTTACAAAAGTACAGGATTTAAAACCATGGAAACTACAAAAGGTTCAAAAGTTTCCAAAGTTTTTGCAGTTATTTGACAAAAGGATGATTTTAGAGGACGGAGGGCGAGCGTTTTATCGACTTAGGAGGAAAAGAAGAAAGAGAGAAAGGGAACTATTTTACTAATAGATATAAAAAATCCGTGGGGAAAATACTCTCCACGAATTAGTTTACCCCACCGATTTTATTGTTTTACAATTTTAGGCGCAAGAAAATAGTTTATACTATTCAACTGAAATCTCGTCAATAAACAACCAACAAGGTGCGCCTGGTGCAGGATGCCAAGCAGGATTGACTAAGTTACTTTCGACGGTCACTCGTATATATCTTGCTGTTTGTTCTTTAAAGGTTTCCGTAAAATTCGCTACTTCCGTTGGTTTATTTTTGGTAGCGGTAGGATATTTTTTAGCAACGACTTCTTGATAATTTTTACCATTATTAGAAACCGATACTTTCATACCTTTAGGATAAAAAATGTAAGACCCAGGGGCTTCTAAAGCACCAACAGTTATGGCAGAAATAGTTTCGGGTTTTCCTAAATCTAAAGTAGCGGTCAAATGGTTTTTTTCATAGCCTATCCATAAACCATCCGTAAAAGTGGTACTCCCTTTTTGTAAATCTATTAAGGATTGACTACCATTTGCTTTATATCTTTCATGCGGTTGTTTTTGAAGCGTCACTTTGGTGGGGGCGTACTTTACACTAGCAAATTGCTTGGAGATAACTTCACTAGATTGCCAACCTTCTTTTTGGGCAATTGCTTTTAAAACAGTGGTTTTTTCCAAGATAATTGCTTGGGTATATAACGAAGCGGTTGAATCAGGTTCACTTCCGTCTAGCGTGTAATAAATATTGACGTTATTAAAATTCATTTTTAACTCAACCGCTAAAGAATCTCTGAACAAATCTTTTTCAGCAATAATGGCGGGTGCTTTTAATTGAGCATCGCCAAAAATAGCGCTATTTACACCTGTATTGACAATTGTTTTGGGTTTGCGATTAACAAATTTAGCGACGCCTTCTTTAGTCGTAGCGGTTTGCCAGAGGTATAGTTTCTTTAAACGTTGTAATTGATTTAAAAGCGGTAAACTTTTATCTGTCACCTTGGTTTGGTATAAATTTAAATATTCTAAATATTCCAAATTTTCAATCGAAGCTATTCCTTTATCAGTAATAGCCGTTTGTTGCAAAAATAATTTTTGTAAGTGAGGGAAATTTTCTAAAACCGATAAATCCTTATCTTGAATAGTTGTTGCCCCTAAATTTAAACTAATCAGTTGTTGGGCAATTGGATTCAAGGCTTTTAAGCTATTGTTATCAATATCTTTTTTGCGAGATAAATCCACTTCTACAAAAGGACTATTTTCGGCGACACGATAAACGGCAATGCCCTTCGCTCGAATTTTTTGTAAAATAGCTTCACTGACAGCGGCAATTTTAAGCGTAGCTAATCCTTCTGTTGGTACAATAAATTTTTGTAAAATAGTCGCTATTTTTTCCTCTTTTGGCAAGTCTTTTACCTTGGCTTTAAAATCTGCCCCTTCTTTTATCCACCAAGTCAATAAGTCAATTTCATCTGTTAATAATTGTTGTTTTCCTTTCGGAGGCATGTGTTCTTTTTCTGCTAAAGGCAAATGAATTCTTTGTAACATCAAACTATTCTCTGTATCCCCTTTGACAAATAAAGCGCCTGTTTCTCCACCTTTTTGCATGCCTGCTATAGTTGCCATTAATAAGTCACCTTTCGTCTTGGAAGTACTATGACAACGAACACATTTATCTTTTAGAATAGGCTGAATTAAATCTGCATAGACAACTGCATTATCCATATCAGCAATGGCTTTTTTTTCGTTTTTGGAAGGGGCAGAAGGGGATAAAAAGTCAACACCATGCGTTAAGGAACCACCATAATGTCCTGCTGCGGTTAATATTACAGCAGTCAATCCAAATAAAGGAAAATAGAGTGAGTGCTTCTTCTTTACTGTTTGTCGATGCAAGAAATAAAGGAGGATAGACAAACCTGCTACCCCAAAACCCAACCATTGGTGCCAGCTCAATAATTCTGCTTCATACCCACCATCTAAAGATAATAAATAGCCAGTTGTCGCAGCAAAAACAGCACCACCCATTCCCCAGAACAGTGCAAAGCCAATTGCTGCTTGGAATTGTTGCCTGTTTTTCCAGCGGTCATGCAATTCCATCATAAAGGCTAATAGCAAAAAGCCAATGGGGAGATGCAAGATAATTGGATGGAATTTTCCTAGGTAATTTAATATATCCATGCTGGTGCGTAATTTTTAAAAGTATAGCTGAACTTTAGTTCATCGAAAATTACAAGGAATTGAATGTTCCCTTCTATTATTGACTGGTTGTCTATTGTATTAAGACGCTTGGAGGTCTTGAAGACGTTCCAAGGTCTCGGTAATAAAACCTTGGAGTGTCTCGCAGACCTCCAAGTGTTTTGGAAAGATTTAAGCCAAAATGTCCTTCATCACCTTCCCATGAACATCGGTCAATCTATACCTTCTCCCTTGATATTTATAAATCAATTTTTCATGGTCAATGCCTAATAATCGTAGCGTAGTCGCTTGAAAATCGTGTACATGAACAGGATTTTCCACAATATTATAACCAAATTCATCCGTTTCTCCATAAACAATCCCTGGTTTTACTCCACCGCCAGCCATCCAGATACTAAAACTTCTTGGATGGTGGTCTCTGCCATAACTATTAGCGGTTAAAGCACCTTGCGAATAATTGGTGCGACCAAATTCACCACCCCAAATGACCAACGTATCTTCTAGCATGCCTCTTTGCTTTAAGTCCATTACCAAGGCAGCCGACGCTTGGTCGGTATCCATTGCTTGTCCTTTAATTTGTGTGGGTAAATTATCGTGATTGTCCCAACCCATGTGGTATAATTGAATGAAATTGACCCCACTTTCCGCCAATCTTCTTGCCAGTAAGCAGTTAGCTGCATAAGTCCCAGGCTGCGTGGAATTCGGGCCATACATTTTATAAATATGGTCGGGTTCATTATCGACATTCATGACGTCTGGCACAGAAGTTTGCATGCGATAGGCCATTTCATATTGGGCAATTCGACTACTGATTTCTGGGTCGCCAAACTCTTCCAGTTGTTTGTTGTTTAAAGCAGCTAATTTATCTAGCATTCGACGGCGACTAGCTCGGTCGATTCCGTCAGGGTCTTTTAAATATAAAACGGGGTCTTTGCCCGACCTAAATTGCACGCCTTGATGCAAAGAATGTAAAAATCCATTGCCCCATAATCGAGAATATAAGGGTTGTCCAGCAGGTCGCCCTGTTCCTCTGGATAATAAAACCGTAAAAGCAGGCAAATTTTCATTAGAACTACCCAAGCCATAACTCATCCATGCCCCCATACTTGGACGCCCTGGTTGTTGCGACCCCGTTTGGAAAAAAGTAATTGCAGGGTCATGATTAATGGCTTCGGTGTGCATGGATTTAATAATGCACATTTCGTCTGCGATTTTTGCGGTATAAGGCAAAATGTCACTTATCCAAGCCCCACTTTGTCCGTATTGTTGAAAAGGAAAAATAGAACCTGCTAATGGGAAGTTTTTTTGCCCCGAAGTCATCCCTGTTAATCGTTGTCCTTTTCGAATAGATTCTGGTAAGTCTTCCCCTCGACGTTCATTCAACAAAGGTTTATAATCAAATAAGTCCAATTGAGAAGGGCCACCACTTTGGAATAAATAAATGACTCTTTTTGCTTTCGGAGCAAAATGTAGATTTTCGATAATGCCTTTAGTACCACCAACATTTTTTGGCGTTAAAATTCCATTTTTGGAAGCACTAAACATGTTCATGCCCAATAAAGAACTTAAAGCAGCCGTGCCTATTCCGACACTACTTTTCGCCAAGAAATTTCTTCTATTTAATAAATAGGAACGGTCTTTTATTATTTTTTCCATGATGTTATATTATCGGTAGCTTAGACCTCTGGTCTGAGTAGGAGTACGTTAGGGCTACTCAGACCAGAGGTCTAAGCTACAGGTTTCAGCCTCTAGAAATAGATTCATCCAAATTAAAAATAGCACTTGCGACCATCGCATAAGCAGCCATTTCTGGTTTTTCTAATGCATATTCCGTTTGATAAGCACCAATGGCTAAATATTCTTCTGCTTTTTCTGGAGTCGCTTGAAAGTATTGTAATTCTTCCGCTAGATATTCCGTCAATGTTTTTATTTCATCTTCTGTCGGTGTTCTAGAAGTTGCCCATTGAAAGATAGTGGAAATTCGTGTTGTTGGATTCGTTTCTTTATTCACTACATTTTGGGCTAAAATTCGACTAGCTTCTATGATTTGTGGGTCATTCATCAAGACCAATGCTTGCAAAGGCGTACTGGTTCGTTGACGTTTAACGGTACATAAATCTCTGGTTGTAGCATCAAAAGTCATCATACTTGGTGGAGGAACGGTTCGCTTCCAGAAAGTATACAAACTACGGCGATATAATTTATAGCCTTCGTCTTCCGTATATTTAGCGAGACTACCACCACCGCCGCCGATTGTTTCTGCCCATAAACCCGCTGGTTGATAGGGTTTGGCACTAGGACCACCCACTTCTTTGGACAATAAGCCACTAATTTTTAAAGCATGGTCTCGAATCATTTCAGCAGAAAGCCGCAATCTAGAGGCCCTCGCTAAAAGCTGATTTTCGGGGTCTATTTCTAATAATTCAGGACTTGCTTTAGCGGATTGTTGATAAGTAGCGGATAAAACCATGTATTTTAACATGGTCTTTTCATTCCAACCCTCTTCTCGAAATTTAACGGCTAAAAAATCCAATAATTCGGGGTGAGTAGGCAAAGCCCCTTGATTACCAAAATCATCGGCCGTACTGACGATACCAATACCAAAAAGCTGTTGCCATAAACGATTTACGGCTACTCTAGCAGTTAGCGGATTGGCTTCATCAAAAAGCCATTCTGCCAGCCCTTTTCTATTATTGGAGTATTTTTTATCAAAAGCTAATATCGCTTCGGGCGTATTTGGATAAACTGCTTCTGTAGGTTGGTCATAAGCACCACGATTAAGAATATGTGCTTGCCGAGGTTCTTTCATTTCCTCCATTACCATCAAAGGAATTTCTTCCATCGTGTCCAAATTATTAATAAAGGTAAGCGTCTTAGACAATTCTTTTTTTGTTAGTTTAATAAAGGGTTTTGGGATAGCGCCATAAGGTTGAATTAATCCATTCTCAGGCACATTATTAAAGAAACTAAAGAGTTGAAAATAATTTTTTTGAGAAATAGGGTCGTATTTATGGTCATGGCAACGGGAACATTCCATTGTTAGACCTAGAAAAGCCGTACTAAAAGTTTGCGCTCTATCGGCGACATATTCTGTCCGATATTCCTCGGGAATAACCCCTCCTTCTTGGGTGATTTTATGATTGCGATTAAAAGCAGTTGCTACGATTTGCTCTAATGTAGGATTGGGTAGTAAATCACCTGCCAATTGCCAAGTAACAAATTTGTTATAAGGCATATTTTTTTGATAAGCATGAATGACCCAATCCCGCCAAGGCCAAGCAATTCGTTCCAAGTCATCTTGATACCCATGAGAATCAGCATATCGAGCAATATCGAGCCATTGTACGGCTCGATGTTCTCCATAAGCAGCACTCGCTAACAATCGGTCAACTTGTTTTTCAAAAGCATTGGACGTATCATCTGCTAAGAAAATAGCTAGCTCCTCAATTGTAGGCGGCAAGCCCGTTAAATCAAAACTTAAGCGCCTTAATAATTTGGTCTTTTCTGCAATTTGATTCGGCTGTAATTGATTAGCAGTTAATTTTTCTAAGATAAAATAATCAATCTCATTATTTGCCCAATCTTTATCTTGGACGGTTGGAATAGCTGGTTTTTGAGGTGGAATTAAAGACCAATGTTGCTTCCATTCTGCACCTTGTGCTATCCATTTTTTGAGAATTTCTTTTTCGTAATTTTCTAATTTTAAATTTGATTTAGGTGGGGGCATTATATCATCTGTATTTTCTGTAAAAATTCGATGAACTAAAGTACTGCTATCTGCTTGATGTGGTATAATAGCATAGCGATTTTTTTCTTTACCTAATGCGATAAAAGCATCTTCTTTAGTTGCCAAACTCAAATCTCCTTCCACTGCATTTTTATCAGGTCCGTGGCACTTAAAACATCGGTCAGAAAGAATGGGTTTGACATGAAAATTAAAATCTATTTTATCTGGTATTTGTGGCTGTTTAATACTTGTTTTTGAAGCAGTTTGTTCAGTTGCCATTTCTTGCTGACAAGCAAATAAACTAAAAAGAAGTAGTAGGAAGTAGCCAAAAGTTAGTCTATTTTTCATAAAAGAATGATAGGTTTTAATAGTTAGGCTTAGAGGCAGTCAATCAAAGATAGAGAAAAATAAGCGAACTAGGCTACTAAGTTTGATATAATTTCACAAAATTATTAGCTGGGTACAGTTGTTGAGACAGCTAATAATATGGTTTAATAGCTATAAAATTTGTTTAAATTTTATCGTCTTGAAAATCAATATTTTATGAACTTGATGTTATAATTAATTACTCACTTATCTTGATAGACTAGCAATTGATTATTTAGTCAGAGCCACAAACTATTGATTTTCAATTAAATAAATTTTTAAATTTATTCTTAAAAAAACTAAGTTTGTTTATTCAAATTTTATTTTTTAGTAATTTTTTTTCTAATTTTAAACTTTAATAAACCTAGAGATTATACAAACTCTATTTTTTATGACCAAACTCTCCTCATAAAGTATGTAGACTCATATCTACAACTAAAGTACAAAAGGTAAAAGTCAACATTTTTTAATTTTACCAATCAACAATTTATTGTTGATTTGATTACCATACTAATTTGCACAAAACGTAGTCTGTAAATCCTTATAACAATTTCGGTTATCAGTTACTCCTATTAAAAAAACTATTAAACTATAAAAAACAATCAGCTTCTTTTCTATTAAAGGAAACAATTTTAAACCTCAAACTAAAAATGAAACTCAAAAATTTAATACCCCCATTACTATTATTATGTAGTATAACTGCATTTAGCCAAAAAGTAGAAAATGTAATGTTTGTTGATTTTTTGGCAGGAAATAAAGTGCTAAAACTAGATATTCAATCAAATACTGATTACCCGCTATTGGTCTTAGGAATAGTGAAAGGGAAAGAGCATTTAGCTTATACTGTTGAGTTCAATGCTAGACAAGGTGTCCATTATTATGACCTAAGATTTTTAAAGGAATGGGACGGGCAAATCAAATTCCTAGTAACCAATCTTGATAAACGAATCATTCGACGTAGCGCCTTGGTAGAACCAACATTAAAAGAGGAAATAGACATTTTACTTGATAGGGAAATTTTCTCTACTAAGGTTGTTAATCATACCAAATTAAAAACATTCTTGGGGTATCCACTTACTCAATTAATCTTCTTTTTTGCGACTTTTCTTATTATAATACTCTTTTTTATAGGTAAAAAAAACTTGACTACTGCTATTTTTATTAGTTGTTTGGCAGCAACGATTCTTTTAGATACACGAATAATCATCCAACATTTTAGAACGGTTCAGCAGATAGAAGACAAAATTCCCTACATTAAACCAGTCGTAGAAGTACAGCGATTTTTGGAAGAAATTAGACCGATTATCAAAGATGGTTCTTGGACTTTTCAGCCATTATTAATTGACGAATATTTGTATTTATTTTTTAAATATAATTTAGCCGATATTCCCTTTTTGAGAGATGACTTAGAAAAATATCCTGTAGGAACATATATTATTTCTGTATTTCCACCAGATGAAAATCAAAAACTTATCCTTTCAAAAAATAGCTTTAACTTACTCCAACAGCTTTAAAATATGTACTTTCTTGCTTTAATATTTCATCTGTTAATCAATTTTCTCTTAGGATATGGTGTTTTGAATGTCATTTTTAAGCGAAAATTATTATCTACTAATATTTTTTCGATTACTTTGGTTGGTATCTTTCTAGAAACTAGCTTATGTTTTTTGTTGATTAATATAGGAATTCCTTTCAAAATAACTGTACTTTTTTTATCGTTTCTTGCAGTTATAATCAACCTTAAAACACTTCTTTCTTTTTTCAAAGGCGGCTATCTTTCCTTTTTATCGAATATCTTTAAATCCATAAAAAAAATTAAGTGGTATGACTGGGGATTAATGCTATTAATAACCGAAAAAATAGGTATCATTATTTGGCAATTATTAAGAATGCCAACCTATCATTCTGACACTTTGAAATATTGGTCCACCTTTGGAAAAGCACTTTATACGGGCCAAAATTTTTCGACTAATCCTGCGGATATCAATTTCTTAGTTCGTCCATTAACGTTGATTGTAGATTATCCACTTCAAATTCCTATTTATAGAGCCATACAAGCTACCTTTAATTTTGGGTGGAATGAGTTTGTTGCTAGGTGTGATGGCTTGATATTTTTTTTAATACTTTGCGGCTTAGTAGGTACGTTCTTTTATGAATTAACGAATAAACGGTGGATGAGTTTAGGGGCTATATATTTTATAGCAAGTTTACCTTTACAAGTTTGGCATGCTGCTTCAGGGTATGCAGATATAGCCGTAGAAGCTTACATTGCAGCCGCAGTAATCAGTTTTATCCGAAAGGAATGGTTATTATGTGGATTATTGATGGCAGGTGCAACTTGGACAAAGAATGATGGACTAGCTTTATTTCTACCAGGGATTTTAGTGGCGGGTTTTGTTTACCATGTTTTCTCGAAAGAGATAATATGGTCAGAAAAGATAAAACAGATGGGACAATTTGTAGGTGGTTATGCCTTAGTCATCCCTTGGCTAATTTATCAAGCAATATATGGTGTTTCTGTTTTAAACCAATTTCTTATTCCATTTAAAGAAAAAGAAGATTTAAGTTACCAAGATTATGACCCCAATAATTATAAAGTAGTATTGACTCAGGTTGGTGAACGTTTTGAAGATTCAACTCCTTCTTATCAGTTATTTTGGGATGCTGTATTTTTAGGTTCTTCGCATGGTATTTTCTGGTTAGCTATTTTTATAGCCTTATTATTTTTATTAAAAAGAATGTTAGCTGATTTGATGGGTAGAAGTCTATTATTATTTTTTCTAAGCTATTGTATCACTATCTACTATCTATTTACTTATACACCTGCTTATGAATATCTTTTAATCGAAACTACGATACATCGAACCTTATTGCAGTTTTCAGCAGCGGCATTGATTATTGTCGGTTATGGTATGTCGCTTTTACCTGAAAAATATAAACTTTAGTAACTGATAAAAAATAAGACGGACATCTTGTTTTAAATTCCCCTCAGATTTATTATCCACACGGATTATTACTGTTCAAATTATTTTTTTACCATTACTTAGTAGTTAGTCAAGATGATAGTGCCGGGTTGTATTTGGATAAATTTTGAAGTTGTACTAGGCAAAAAACGCAGACATAGCCTTTGCTATGGCGAGTATTTTTAACGACGTACAGCTTTAAAAGTCGCCAAATTACCCGACAATATTAACTGGACTGATTACTTAGTGCATATTTAAATTTTCTGATTGTAAGGATAGTTTGATTACTAACTCTTCAACAATCAAACAATCTTAACAATCAAGCCATCAAAACCAAATCCTTAGTTTTCTTTTTTAACAGTTTCCCAAGCATTCGGACTCACATCATCATGGTTCAATACTCGCTTATCGATTCGGTCAATTCGCATAATGAGTTTACAAGCTGGGTCAGGGCAAATCACTCTAGAATCTGTTTCCATCCAATCAGCAGGATGACAAATCCGTTGTTTGGCAGGTAATAAAGGAATGGTAGATTGCAGGGCATATAAACAAAAATTTTGCCCATCAGGCATAGCTATTTTTCCTCCTTTTAGATAGAAGCAATCGCCAACAGACATTTCGCAAGTACAATGTCCTTCAATGGATTCTACTTTAATAGCTAAATCGTACAATTCAAATTGGCCTTTTCTTAATTCTTTTTTAGATGACATTATTTTTTTTCTTTAAATAATTCACTTAAAACATCCCAATGAGCTGGAGTCATTCTACCAGCAGTAAATAAACAAATACCTTTTGCCCCATTTTTGATGGAGGCTTGTATACCTGCTGCTAATTCTTCTGGTAGCAAACCAAAGTTCTCTGGGTCTGATTCATTCGCTTTATTTCCTGGATTGGGGCATATAAACAAACCACTATAAATCGGTTTTTTCTTATTTGTAGCTCGTACCGCTTCTTGGCAGACCTCACCTATCCATTCTGTATCTTCCAGATAAAAATCATTATAATTCATTGGAAAAAAAGCATCTATTTTCCATTTATGCCATTCCTGACGTACAATTTTTTTAGCAACAGAATGTGGTCCTGGGAAAACAGCCGCAGTAATTTCCTTATTTTTAGCATGGGCTATTTCTGCTAAACGATTGACTAAATTTGTAATTAAATCGTAGCGAAACTGTTTCCATGTTGCTACTTCCGAAGGAGTGTCTACTGCTTTGATATTAATACCAGAAATTGCTTTAAAATCTGCCACACATTTATCACAATAACAATAGTCATATTGAGGATATTCTCTATCCATTACTACGTTATACTTTTTCCATAAAGCAGGTGCTAAAATTACATCTGGAAAACGAATGACATCTAATTGTATACCATCTACTACTGGAATTGCTAATAGTTTCCCATATATTTCTACTAGGTAATTATAAGTTTCTGGTCGATTTGGGCAAAGAAAATGATTTCGTGGATAAGCGGGTTTATCGTAAGCAGAGTCTCCTAACCCATTTACAACATAAGCTTCTTTTTTTAATCCAGCCTGATGTTCTTGAATCAGTGCAGGAAGGAGTGCATAAAATTTGAGGCCTAAATTTTTAGCAATTTTTCCAGCTAATTCGTAGCGAATAGGGTTTTTTCCTGCGGAATAAATAATTCCATCAATTCCTTTGTTTTTTAAATCGGAAAATTTTGCTTGCACTTCTTCAATAGAAGGATTGTGAAAGCCTCTGGTCCAAACGTAGAAAGGAATATCCTTAAAACTAGTGCTTATTCTTTTTGTTGAATGACAACTTATCAATAGGATAAATAAAATAAAGCAATAGCGCCATTTACTCATTTTAGGATTTTTTAGTTCTACCATACCCAAATAACAAAGTCAATAAAGTCATTAATAATAAGCCCCAAGCAACAAAATTATATAAGCCTGCTTCTAAGGGTGCAACTGCTGGAATCCCAAATTCTGCCCCTGATGAAGTCGTATTAGCCATTAAAATAACGGGAATGAAATAAGGGAGTAAAAACGGAAAAACACAAACGACTAAACTTAAAATATTAGCTCTTCTTTGTGGTGAAATATGCTTAGTTTCGCCTGTTTTATTGGCAAATTCTGACACCATCAAAATAGCAACGACACTATGCGTTGTCAATAAAACGGCTGCCCCGACAGTTCCTGCTATCCAACCTTCTGCATGTTTCTGGGTTTGACTATGTTTTTCAGCAAATGCCACCAATTGAGTCACTAAACCGCTTGCCTTTAAAGTAGCGACCAACCCCATTAATAATATGGTAAAAAAACTAATGCCGACTGCTCGATTCACCCCATCAATAATAAAGCTTTTAGCAACCATATTATCTAAGTCCAAAGCAATTAATTTACCCAAAGGTAATAAGCCTAAAACCAAGCCTAAAACAGTACCAAACATCAATCCTAATAAAAGCCCATGTAATAAATGTTTCCCTTTTAAAAAGAGGAAAATAATAAAAGCTGGCACTAATAACATCGGCAAACCTTTGGGGTCACCTACTAATTGATTGCCTTCGGTTGAGATAGTACCAATTGAAAAAGTGGCGCTTAGAAAATAACCAACTAAAGCAAGAACCACCGCTGGAATAATATATTTTAATCGACTCCGTACTGTTGGACCAATCTTCGCTTTTTGACTTAAAGCACTCGCAATAGTGGTATCTGAAATAGGCGCAAAAAAATCACCAAAAGTAGCACCGCCAATAATTGCCCCTGCCAAAGTAGGTAAATGTGCCCCAACTAAACCACCAGAAGGATATAAAATAGGACTACAAATTAGAATAGTCGCAAAACTAGAACCCGTAGACAAAGACACAATACAACAAATAATAAAGGTACTCATCACAAAACCAACACCACCTAAATTTAACTGACTAGCCAACCAAGTTAAGGCTTCTACAAAACCAGTAATGGTCATTAAAACGCCGATAGTGGAAGCCAATATCCAAGCCGTAATCATAATCATGACAATCGGTTCAGACATGCCTTTAATGACCGTTTGACTAAATTGATTTTTGTCTTTTGCTAATAATAAACTAATTCCTAAGGCCAAAAATAAAACAGGCCAAAAACCACGTTCATCTGGCGCACCTGACAAGGCAATAAAAATCACTCCTGCAACAAAGACTAGAAAGGGAAAGATAGCACCTATTGCACCACCATAAAAATTTAGAATGGTTTCGTTTTTCGTTTCGTTAATGTCTAATTCCATAAATTAAAGCTCAAATGTTTCAAGTAGCGTTTTGAAAATTGAAAATTACCCATGTTATTCGTCATTCAAATTATACTTCATAATCCGCCCATGTTTGCCTGTTTTATCTCTTTCTAATTCGTAAAAAGGACCGTTTGGACCTTCGGCTTTATCCACTATTTTTTGAATGATTTGTAAATCAGTGGCGTCTAAATTAAACGTACTAATTTTTTGTATTTTTTGGAGGTGATTTAAATTTCTAGCACCTATAATAGCACTCGCCACCAAGTCTTTTTGTAGCATATATTTAGTCGCAATTTCAGCAATTCCTACGTCGTATTTATTGGCAATAGTTCTAAGCGTTTGCAACGCTTCTTGAAATAATTCATAGCCACCAAATTCATCAATAATTAAGCGATATTTTGTTAGCGAACGATTTTCTAAAGGCTGTGTTGGGTCGGGTACATTTAAGTATCTGTCACTTAAAAAACCGCCAGCCACTACTCCATAACAAAGATATTGAATGCCATGTTTTTCCATTAGGGCATTTGACCCTTTTTGCACTCTTTGGTCTAATACAGAATACTGTACTTGATTTGATGCAACTTTTACCCCTGCATCTAAAATTTCTTGTAAATGTGCTGCATCAAAATTGGTAACACCAATGTATCGAATTTTGCCTTGTTTTTGTAAGTCAGCTAAATGAACAGCCGTTTCTACATACCGAGGAAATTGATAGTCCCACCAAGCAAATTGCACCAAATCTAATCGTTCAACGCCTAATCTTTGCAATGAACGGTCAATAATTTTAGTGGTGTCTTCCTTCGTTAAAGTAGCTAAAGCCGCATAATCGGGTACGTATTTAGTATGCACTTGAATAGGCGAAAGGTCACCTGCTGCAAAGGCAGTTTTATATTTTTTTCTGAATTTACCAATCAATGTTTCTACTCCCGTATAAATGTCGGCGCAATCAAAGGTCGTGATTCCTGCTTCTACAAAGGCTTTCATATCTTCAATGGCTTGGGTTTCGCTGATATTGCCATGTCCTCCTGCTAGATGCCAACCTCCTTTGATGATTCTGGAAATGGAGTAATCTGATTGTAGGTTTATTCTGTCTATAGTCATGTTTTTAGTTTTTATTGTTGCCAGTTGCCAGTTCAGGCTGACCGCTAATGGTGTTTGTATCATACGTAACCGCCAAATTTATTGGAACTGTAAATTATCCGTTGACTTATAACCACGAAGTGGTTGAACTCGAATAGCCCCGTATGCAAATGCGGTGGAAAATGAGGATAAAATCTACGAAACCTCCCAACTCTGGAAGAGTTGAACGTGAAAAACAGAACAAATTCACGTTCAATTCCTTCAGAATTGGGAGGTACTTTGTCACCTGCCCCCCGCATTTGCATACGGGGTTATTTATGTTGAATCCCTTTCAGGATTCCAAAATCAACGAATAATTTACAGTTCCAATTTATTTGGCTGGTTCTATGTAATACACTGACCATTAATTCTTGTAGAACCTACCAAATAAATTTGGTGGTTACGAAACGCACTAACGGTCAGCCTGAGTTGCCAGTTGCCTGTTTTGCTCAAACTGGTAACAGGCAACAGGTAACTGGCATCACTTTCTTTCAAAAATACCAGAAAACTCATCAATAGGAATTGGCCCAACTTGCATAATGGTATCCATAAATTCTGTTAAATTAAAAGCTTTACCCAATCGCTTTTTTTCTGCGGCTAATAACTTCGTAAATTGTTGACCACCTAAAAAATAAGAAGTTAATTGCATGGGTGACCGCATAATTCGCCCCCATAAACTTTTGGCAAATTGAGGGGCTAATAAAGAAGTTTCCGTAGAAAATTGTAGGACTTGATCTTGTGTCCAATCATTGCAATGTACTTGCATAGAAGTATAAGCTCGATTGGCATTTTCTAAGCGTTTACGCAAATGAGCCAAAAAAGTAAGCGGATTATCTTGTTCCCAACCAGCATCCAATAAAACCCGTTCGGTAAAAGTAGCCCAACCTTCAAAATAGACGGCATAAGGAAATAATAATCGAATGGGATGTGGTGTAGCTCGACTAATTTTAATTTGCATATAATGCCCTGGAAATAATTCATGAATCACAATCATTCGATTGAAAGGCTTATTAAAAGAGGCCCAAAAATCTTTTTGCTCTTGTGCGGGTAAAGTATCTGGAATAGACGGTAAATATAAAGTCGTTAAGGGATTGGGTGCAAAAGGCGGCGCACTATCTACCCAGCCAATTCTAGCCGAAGGGCCAGCACTTTCAGGGGCTGGTATAATGCGTAAAGTTTGAAAATCGGGTAAAGTGGCAATCTCTTTTTTATCAATAAAATCAATGGCAGCATCTCTTAACTCTAACCAAAATTGTAAGTAATCTTCTCCACTAGTCGGCGCATCTTTTTCCATATCGGCAAAAGCAGCTTTGACGATTGCTTCATAATTCGCAGGTAATTTTTTAGCAGGATATTGTTTTTTTAAATATTGTTCGGATACTTCCCCAATCAATTTTCTGACAGTTTGAATTTCTTCTAGTGCTATCGTTGATAATTGGTTGGGCGTAAGGTCGCTATCCGTATATAATGCCAATCTTCTGGCATATTCTGTTGTACCAATGGTCGCTTTAGTCGTTTTTGCTTTAGGTAAAATAGTTGTTTGGAGATGTGAAATTAAGTTTTGGATAGTTATTGCAGTTGCTTGACAAGCGGTGGTCAAATCTTTACATGCCGTTGTATTTTTCCAATTGGCAGTTAATGTTGGTAAGGTTGTTTTATAAAAAGCGGCTGCTTTTTCCAAATTTTTTATTCCGCTTTCTATGGCCGTTTTATTATCAGCAACTAGAGTTGTTTTGGCAACAGTACATAGATTTTGCACTGCCTCCAACCGTTGGCAAAGCAATTTTGTTTTTTCGCCAGTTGTCAAATAGGTCGCATCAAGCACTTGATTGGTTGCTTTTGCGATTAATGGTGTATACAGTGCGAGTGAATTTTGCTGCATTTTTTTTACGCCCCATTTATTAATTTCTTCTTGTACCTGCACTTTTAATAAACGAGCATCAATCCGATTTTCAACAACATAAGGGTTCTTAGAATCCGCTAATTTAGTTAACGTTGCTTGATTAAATGTTAACCATTGTTGGATATTAGCTGGAGAATAATCTTCGTAATGAAAGATGGCGGTATGAATACCTTGATTTAGGGCTTTAGAAGGATAGAATTTTTTCCAAGCTTCGATGTAGTTCGTACCTAAATCAGCTGAAGTAGCTAAAACGGTATTTAAACCTAAAAATAGCATTAGGGAGAGTAAATTAGCTTTAATAAGTATTCGGTGAAACATACGCTTAATTTTATCCCACAAGGTAGTGATTTATTCCCTAAATTTACTGCTTATTTAAAATCTAGGTTATAGGTCTAAGGTTTCAGGTATTGGGTATCAGACCAGTCGCAAACATCCAATTACTGAACAATTTTATAAGGACTGTACGAAGTTTTTAAAAACGCAGAAAACTAGACTTGATTCAATTTGGAGATAACTGGTAGCACAACTTGTTCCGATTCATCGGAACAAGTTGTGCTACCAATTTTAATCTTATCCGAAACTTGAGTTATTTACAATCTTAGACGGATAACCAAAATCTAGCATAATGGTCAGTATATTAGAAAACGACGAATTAAAAATAGCCGTCAAACATCACGGGGCAGAGTTGTCAAGTTTAGTGAAAAAGTCAACAAGTACGGAATATATTTGGCAAGCCGACCCGAATTATTGGGGAAGACATGCCCCTATTTTGTTTCCAATTGTAGGTAGATTACAAAACGATGAATTTTTAGTTGGCGCCGATAAATACACCATGAAACAACATGGCTTAGCTCGGAATATGAACTTTGAGTTAATCAAAAGCAATAAATCAAGTTTAACGTTTGAATTAGTTAGCTCGGAAAATACACTCAAAAATTATCCTTATCCGTTTCGATTACACTTGCAATATATTTTGGAAGAGCAAATAGTAAAGGTTGTTTATAAAGTATTCAATCCAGCAGAGAAGTCGCTGTATTTTTCTATTGGTGGACATCCTGCGTTTAACTGTCCGCTGAACGAAGGAGAAAAACGCTCAGATTATCAATTGGTTTTTGAACAACCAGAAACTGCTGCAACGCAACGTTTAGATAGCGGTATTCGAAATGGGAAAAAAGAATTGATTTTGGACAAGGAGAAGGTATTGCCCCTAACAGCTACGCTTTTTGATGAAGACGCTTTAGTTTTTGAAAAATTAGCTTCCGAAAAGGTTAGTTTGCAAAAGGGCAACACGCCTATTTTTACCTTTAATTTTAAGGGATTTCCTTATTTAGGCATTTGGTCTAAAAATCGAGAATCGCCATTTGTTTGTATTGAACCTTGGTTTGGTGTTGCGGACCATCAATCCCATAATCAACAATTTAGAGGTAAAGAAGGGGTGATGAAGCTAGCTGGTGGAGCAAAGTTTGAAAGTGTTTATACTGTGGAAATTCATTGAGCACTTGGAAAAAAGAGATTAATGAAAAAGATGCGTTTTAGTAATTTAGATTTAAAATTGTTTTATGAAAAGTATCTTAAACATAATATTCAAACTCATACTAGGATTCATTGGAGGAATTATAATTTTCTTTATTGTAATTTTTCTTTTTCTAACAATCACTTTCGGT
>JBGCFJ010000884.1:0-2486 GCA_045106885.1 Saprospiraceae bacterium | reverse complement strand
GCTTTTCTTCTTTTTGGCTATATTTTATCGCATTAGATATAATATTAAAAAACAATTGCCTCAAAAGAGTTTGGTCCCCATAAATGGAAGGTAATTTCCCAGAAATTTTTGCATTCAGTTGGTCTTTGTCCTTACCATAGGAAAATTCTTTTAGGATAGGTTTTATTAACTCATACGTATCCAATTCATCGAATATCATATTTGCTCTGCCTAATTTAGAAAAGCTTAAAATATTCGTTATTAATTTATTCATTCTATCGACACTTTCAATAATAGTATTTAGTACCTCTAGCCCATATTCATCTAAGTTCTCCCCATAATCTTCTTTTAAAATTTGAGCAAATCCATCAATATTTCGCAAAGGCGCTCGTAAATCGTGAGAAACGGAATAGCTAAAACTCTCTAGTTCCTTGTAAGCGGATAGCACTTGCTGATTCAATTTCTGGATTTCCTTGAATTTTTGAATAATGAAAGCCTTTATATCATTACGAAGTGCAATTGCCGTATTCCTTTCAAATTTTTGCCAGGGTCTAGCGGTATTTTTCACCAATTCTTTCCATTTAGTGAAAGATTCTCTAGGAGCTATGCGCGTACCATCCTTTTTTTGTATCACTGCTTTTTTCGGATTCCCTCCCCAATACACTTCTTGTACGGTTTCTGGTCTAAACCAAAGTACATATTCGCTAGGTTCATCGGTAAATTTGATAGCCATCAACCCCGCAGCAGTATCTTTAAATGCCAAACTTGGCGGATAGATATTTGGTAATTCGACCGTCGTAAAAACGACCGTATTGGTTTTATCTTCTAACCAATTGGCTAGCTCTCTGAGCTCCTCCTCTTTAGGTGTTTTACCTAGTAAAGTGATTTGGTTTTCTGTAATGACGGCTGCTCCTTGACAATCAACTAAATCTAAAATAGAGATTTTTTCTTTTGTCAAGCCGTGTAAAATATCATAATCCGAACTCATTTGTTCGAAAAGGGTCGTTCGTGTAATGTTGGATTCTAAAATAGACTCTCTATAATCGTTGGCTGCTTGTAATGCCAAATGCCCTGAGAAAATTTGACCAATAAATTGGCAAGTCATCCGCAAAGAGTAATCTAAATATTTGGAAGTCGTATGATGACAGGCAATTAGTCCCCATAATTGTTCATTCAAAATGATGGCTATACTTAAACTTCCACCAACGCCCATATTTGACAAATATTCCAAATGAATGGGGGAGAGACCTCTCGCCACAGTATCCGTCATATCAAGTGGTTGCTTAGTTTCTGGATGTACCAATGGCAACACTCTAGCCGGTTCACTTTTAACGTCTTTTAAAAGTCTTACTTTGTTTTTAAGGAATAATGCTCTGGCTTGTTTTGGAATATCAGAGGCAGGGTATCTTAGATTTAGATAAGGTTCGAGATGTGCTTCTTTCGCTTCTGCAATAACTTCACCATTATAATCTTGGTCAAACCGGTAGACCATCACTCTGTCATACTGCGTAATTTTTTTAACTTCACTTGCTGTCACCTCAAATAAGTCGTCTATACTTGCTTCTTGTACATTCTGAATGGCATTACTTAAGATATATTGAAATTTACTCGTCGAAATGTTATCCGCTATCGGCTCAATTTCTAATATCAGTAAATTGTCTGGATTGACATGAGCGATAATATTATAAAAATGAGTTTGCCCCGATTTATAAACTGTTGTTTTAATCGGATTGATACCTCTAAAACCATCTGCTGCTGCCAAGCCCTCTTTTATTTGACCAAGGGTTACCTCATCAAAAAAAACATTTAAGGTATTCTCTAATAGTTTACCTATTGAATGTCCCAAAAATAATTCGGCGTTATCACTTAATTGTTGAATCTGTAAATCTGGTAGGCGGCAAGCTAATAAGCAAGCGTGTGATTGTACAAAGCGTATTAAATGAATTGGTTCGCTATCACAATTCGTTAAATCATATTTTACAGCATAGGCACCTTTCCCTGAGTCCATAACAAAGGTTAATTTTTTTTAATAAAAAGGACTCTTTACAAAAAAGAAAGCTGTTTATTAGTGTAAGAATTTTTAGTTAGATGGGTTCCTAAAAAAAGAGCCACTTCACAAAAATCATTTAAAACTAAAATTGTAGCTTTGATTATTTATTTTATAAAAGTAAAAGTACTCTAATTAAAACTATTAAACAAAATTGAGAGGTAAATATTCTTCCGATTGGGTTAATTTGGTCCAAATTAAAATATAGTGGTTTATCGTTATTAGTAGACTAATAGTGCTTCAATCTTTTGTCGAATTCGCCCTTTTGAAAGCATTCCGGGGAAATAATCAACCACTTCTCCATTATTAATGATAAGAGTGGTAGGAACTTCACTAATTCCATATTGCTCTGCTAAACTTTGATTAACTTCTACATTTGCTAAACAAACGTCAACTTGCCCTTCAAATTCCTCATCCAAATCTTGCAGCATATTGAACAACATTTCGGCATTACCTGACC
>JBGCFJ010000883.1:0-1713 GCA_045106885.1 Saprospiraceae bacterium | reverse complement strand
TATTTACCCAATTCCTACAGACGGTATCGAAGCGATGCTCCTTGATTATTCGAAAAAGAGCATCGCTCTGGCGCTGTCTGTAGCAGTAATAGCCCAAAATATGCTATAAGGAGCATCGCTCCGACACTAGTTGAATATTGTATCATTCTTCTTTTACGGTTAATATTCAGAACCAAAAGATTTTATAGAAAATCATTGAGTTACGTATTTAAAATTTAATTAAATGAATGTGTGGGGTGCAAAATTCAGTTCCCACACTTTGGTTTTATTAATTCTAAATTAAAAATTCACCATAACTCGTTGATAATCAATAGTTATTTTTTCAAAAACCTCCACGAACCATTGTATCCCGTATTTTATAGAAAAAATTAAAGCAGTGAAAAGTATCATTGACCGATTATTAGATTTCACCGCTTGTTTTGAAAATTGAAAATTGTTTTACAACTATTGAGAACTTAGAAGAAATAGAGCTAATCAGTTAAAAAAATGATAATTATCCGTTGCTAATGCTTCTTGACTGGCAACGGATGCATTGACAATAGATTTGATGAGCTAGATGGATAGCTTAGTAAGCTATTTTCTCGCTTTACTTACCGCTAAACTGGGACACCAACATTAAAAACCCCCTCTAAGAAAGCAGTATAATTTTCAAAATCCTTTAATACTAATTGAGCACCCAATTTTTCTAGAAAATCAATATCTCCTTTTCGTCTAATACCAATTAAAGGCAAACCCATGTTTCGAGTGGTAGTTACATCCCAAATAGCATCACCAATATAAACAATCCTATCAAACTCACCATATTGCGCCTTTGCTTTAGCTATCGTTTCATTGGTAATATCTTCTCTAGTTACTTTACCATCTGCGCCTGTAATGATTAATTTATTGGTTGGAATGTTGACAAAATTTAACTTCACAATAGCAGGGGCTTTCCATCCTCCTGTGGCTACTCCAATGACAAAACGGTCGTCTTTTAGAAGCTTATCAATTGTTTGTTTGGCATAAGGCACTTCCTTGAATTCGACAGGTGTTTGTGCTCTATTTTTAATAATATTGGCGACAAATTTTTGGCGAAAACTTTCTTCCTCTACTTCGTCTGGAATTCTATTAAAGTGTTCTTGAATAACTGTTTTAAAAATAGTGGTATCTGAAACATGCGGATACTTTCGCCAATCAATGGTTGGAAAAGGTAGTCCATATACTGCTTGGTAAGTATTCGCAAAACACTGACTATCTTTTTTTTCAGAAAAGACTAAGGTGCCATCTACATCAAATATTATTAAAATCATGCTTGGTTAGACTAAAGGATTTGGTTATTATTTTGCTAAGGGATGAGGCAATAAATAATGTACCAGAAATGACGAGGTTATTTTTTCTTTTAGCAAGGCAAAATTTTCCAGCATAGCCCTTTTACGTTGGAAAATTTTAACGAAGCTAAAAGTAAAAAGAATCCGTCAGGCTGGTAGGTTATTTTTTTCCTCGTTCCTAAAAAAGGAGGTGTCTAATAAATTTTAAAGAACTCTTAACACTTTTTTAGATTATTTTTATGTCTTAATAGTTGTTGACTGTAGTGTCAAGCTTTGTTTGGGTATAAGTACCAACTCATAATTAGATTAAAATTTCAGGGAGGCTATTTTTTCGATACCCTCCCATCCGCTTTGCGGTTCACAAACGATGTTTGCTCATTTCAAAAAATCAAGTCATAACTTGTCC
>JBGCFJ010000882.1:0-2749 GCA_045106885.1 Saprospiraceae bacterium | reverse complement strand
ACTTCCATAATGAGCAATCAATACATTTTTACCTGCTTTCCCAACGCTGAGATAACAAGCCCCTTTTCCTTTAGTAGATTGTTGATTAAGTAATCGCAAGGATTGGTCTTCGTTTATTGCATAAGCCCTTACTGTATTTTCGTTGACATCTTTTTCTCTTTCTAAAGCATATAAATATTGATTATTAGGATGGATTGCTAAAAAGGAAGGATTTATAATATTTGCTGTTTTGGATTGAAAGGTGCATTTTCCAGTTGCTGTATCTAAGTTGTAGGTATAGATTCCTTCGGTTGTTAGATTGGTGGAAGTACCCACAAAAAAGGTAATGTGATTCGTTGTATTAGTTTTTTTTAAGTTGGCACAAGCGGATACATTTAATAAAATTAGGGCTAGTAAAAATAGTTTATTCCATTTCATGCTAATATTTTCAAATCTGATAAAAATAGTTATTGAATCGAAATCGTACAGGTAATTTCTTTTATATCTTTTGTGAAATTAGCAAAAATAGGAATAGCCTCTACTCCTGGCACCATATTAAATACTCGTTCTCTTGCCGTTTTCTTTATTTGTAAAGGTACATTACTTTTTATGGTGACTACTCCTGCTGGTTTTTGTATGGTGATTTGATTAGGATTAATTTGCTGCACTTTTTCACCAGTTGGAGAAATAATTGGTAAAACCATAGCTACGGGTGCTTTAAAAGGAGCGTCATTTATCTTCCGAGCTTTTATCTCTACCTTTTCCTTATCAAAAAGATACGCTAAATGATAACTAGCAGACTCGCTACCTAATAGTTCTCTTGCTTCATTAACTAGTTGTGCTTGAATTTTAAAGTAACTATTTTGTGCAGTTTCTGCTACGACCACTTTTGCTTTTAAATCATACAAATTAGTAAACCACACCCCATCCTCGTAAGTTTCTAATCGTGGAGTCAAGGCAAAATCTTCTCCATTTGGATTGGGCTGCTGATTGTATTTTTCTATCATTAAGTATTTGGCCATACTTGCAGTAAAAATAGGACCCACTTTTAGATGATACAATAAACAAAGCGACCCACCACTACCCTGCTGTGCTTTTTCTTTATAGATAAAATCGTAGCTAGAAACGGTTGCCCTGAAATCTCCTTGAGCAACTGTCCAAACATCCAATTCTGGAAAGACTTTAACGCCTTGTGCTTCTAATCGGGGTATCGCTACTTTTTTATTAATTTTAGCAATCTCCGCTTTGTGATTTAATAAGGTGGCTAAGGGTTTAGCATGAGCAAAGGTATGATGTACACAAGGTTTAATCCCATGCGTCTTGTAATGCAATCCACCACTTAGTAAACCATCAAGCGTACACCCTTGTAGTAATTCCGTACTCAAATAAGCAGCCGTACCAAAAGCAGGATTTCGATGATGCATCAAGCCATAAGCAATCTGGCAACCATCTGTTGTGCGACTCCCCCAATAACTCCATTTATATTGTCGAGTTCCCCAACTATTATCCCAACCACCATCAGGTAGCATAAAGTGTAAATGTCCCGTCAATGATTGTTCTAATAAAGTCAGTAATTCTTCGTCTTTTTCTTCCAAGGCATACTGCACTACCCCATTCAAGGATTCTTCTACATTATACCCTAAATCAACGGCTACTAATCCTTTTGCACTTTTTTTATCACTAGGTTTCCCTTCACCAAACAAGAGCTTATTAGGTTCTGTAAACCAATTTTTGACGCCAGATGCCAATTCTTTACTGCGCTCCAAATAAGTAGGATTATCCAATACCTTTCCCAATAAATGCAAGGCATAAATCGCTGTAAATCCATAATTGATATTGGTAAAGGTCAGATTAAAATTTTTGTACAAATAATCCCCTGCCCTAGCCAATCGAGCTTTCCATTTTTCATAAATATCTTTCGGTAAAATAGCTCCATGATAATGTAGTGCTTCCCCTAAAGCAATCGCACCAAAAACAGTAATCCCTCGCCAAGATTTTGGGTTGGGAACGACGGTCCAACTCCCATCTGGCATACTTACATTATCCGCCCAGTCCATTACCTCAATCGCTGCATCTAAGTATTTTTGCTCCCCTGTTTGATGCGCCATATACATAAAAGGAAAAACAGCATCCATACAACGCCCATGAATCCTATCACAAGCAGGACATTCTAAAGCACCGTGAATTGCTGCATTTTCTGGTTGACTGATTTGGACATTTAACATGCCGTCGCACCATTCTTTGAGCAGGGAAAAGGCGAGTTGCTCAAAGTCAGCGGAAGTTGAATTATTGGAAGAAGTTACCTCTTTACATGCATAGAAAGGTAAGCATAAACTTATTCCGATGGCTGAACTGGATTGTACAAAGGTTCTTCGTTTCATGTTTTGTGTATTATTCATATGGAGTCAACCCAGTAAATGGGGCGACTACTAATCAATTAAGCGAAACTTCCCCACCAATCCCTCTACTGAAGAAGTACCAATCATTACCTGATAGTCACCCACCTCCAAAATAGGTTTCATCTCACTCCTGTAAAACGTAACATATCGGGCGTGATAGTAAAAGAAACGGTTTTAGTCGCTCCTGCTGCTAATTCAATTTTTTGAAAACTTTTTAATTCTTTATCGGGTCTAAGGACAGAGCCAATTTCATCTTTAAGGTATAATTGCACTACTTCTTTACCTGTATATTGTCCCGTATTCGTAATATCCACAGAAACATTAATAGTAGATTGAGCAGAAATAGTCGTATTGGAAAGGGTTAAGTTGGT
>JBGCFJ010000881.1:0-6363 GCA_045106885.1 Saprospiraceae bacterium | reverse complement strand
CGATATTTTAAAATGTCGATAATTGTTAATCTCAACTTCAACTTCAATCTCAAATTCCCGCCGAAGGTGGTTTAAAATTGAAAATTTGAAATTGAAAATTGAAAATTAAATTTTACTTAGTTTATAATCAGT
The DNA here is from genome assembly GCA_045106885.1 of Saprospiraceae bacterium. Lineage (GTDB taxonomy): Bacteria > Bacteroidota > Bacteroidia > Chitinophagales > Saprospiraceae > JAFMDF01. The sequence continues at coordinate 6,231 of JBGCFJ010000881.1, read as the reverse complement.
AAACTTCTGCGCAAATGTGGCAAGAGTATATTCTAAGAGATTGATAGTCAAGAGGTCAGAAGTCAGACCAAAAATTAAAATTTTCTGTCAGAAGTCAGACTTTTAACGAGTGCCAAATCTGACTTCTGGCAGTTATCGAAGATAACGGTCTGACTTCTGACTTCTATGGTACTGGCTATGCCAGGTTAGGATTAATCATTAATTTTATAGGCACTCCAATTTATTTTCTTATCTAAATCATAATGGTCTAAACGATTATGATAAAAATATAATAATTTGAAGCTCTCACTAATTACATTGCCAGCTTTATTAATTTTCAAAGGGGCTTGGGCATGAAAAACGCCTAAAAATTGTAAACCTTCCTTGATTAAGGCTTCTGCCTCCCAATGAATTTCTTTAGATAATTTCGCTTTCCCTGCTGCTGCTAATGCTTTTAATTCCCTTTGTAAGTTTTCCATGGCTTTAATGACCATTTCCATAGGGAATTCAAAATCTTCGCTTGGCAAACGTAATAAACCATATAAATCTAAATGGGTATTTTGAGCCTTTACCATATTAAACATCAAAAAGGCAATAGCATGACTACTCAAAACGACATTATCTGCAAAAAATCGCTCTACTACTCTATCTGCTAATATTTGCGTGTATTGTCGGTCTCTTTGTAAATCTTTATTGACAACTCCATCTTTTTTGAAATAATCTTTAATATCAATTGGGTTGCCATATTGGTCAGCACTAGCGCCTTCTGCATCTACAAAATTCCCTAATACATCTAAAGGTTTGCCAAAAGTTAATAAAATTTCAGAACCATTAGAGAAGTAATTCCAAGCAAATTTTAAGACTTTTCTAAAACTATAAGAACTGTCTTTTACATTGATATACCGTTCCTTACCTGTTTGTCGCAAATGGTTCTCCACCAAAAATGGTGCTTCTAAAACAAAATGATAACCAACCACGACAGGTACAATAAACACTTTTTCATCTGTTCCTTTTGCTGCCAAAGCTCGCTGTGCTTCTACTGCGGTTCCCATCATGCCCATTTTCAATTTTTTCTCCAAATGACCAGAACGAGAACGAGTTCCACCAGGAAAAATAATACAATTCGTTCCTCTTTGTATCGCCAAATTAGACATCGCTTTCAACGTCTCCAAATAGACTGGATTCTTCTTACGTCTATCTAGTCTATAAGCCCCAACTCGATTAATAAAATAAGCGGTATAGCCTGTATTGTATAAATTTAGTCCTGCTGCAAAAGAGAAATGTGGCAATCCACCAAAAGTATCCATAATATAGCCAATCAGGACAGAATCTAGGTTACTATGATGGGTAGGTAAGATAATCACCGTTCCTTTTTTCATTAAGGAGCGAACTTTTTCAATTTCCCCACTAATTTTCATTCGTTCACTTAGCCGATGCTTTCTACTAAAAAGGCGTTTGATATTTCTACTCGCCGCAGTATTCAACAAACGGCTAAAAAACCAAGTCAAAAATTTACGAGCAAATTGAAAGGTTTTAATTCTAAAAGTAGCGACAATTTCCTCCGCATAGGTATTAACGATGGAAGTCAAGAGCTCTTTATTAGCCGCTTTTGCTTGCTCTGGTTTTTGGTCCAAAGCAGTTTTAACCAATCGTTTTTGGATTTTTTTCCAAAAAGACCGTTCATTCGGTGGGTCAATTTTCCAAGGTTCTTCTTTAATCCGAATTTGCTCTAAATAAGCCGTTTTACCAATCATTTCCGTTACCGCCTCCGTTTTTTTCCGCAATAATCGTTCTACAGTAAAATCCGTAATTTCTTGTACGAAAGCCTTTCTGTCTCGGTGCAATTTATTAATTGGCCAATCTTCCATTTTCTCGTAAACGTGAGGGTATATTTTATTTTCTTCTTTCAAATTTTATTTTTTTAATAACAGATTTATTACCTCTTCCACTCCACTCATTTTTCTGACTGTTCTTTATTTTTTATGATTCTCTGACAAATTCCGTAAAATGAGATTTGTCAAAAAATCTTTTTTATTAAACTTACTATTCTTCTTGTAGCAATCTAAATTCGTCAAATATATCCCGATTATCGCCATCAGAAAGGTAAGCAAATGCTCCTTTTTTATTAATAATATAATAAGCAGGCAATTTGCTTAGTTCATAATCTCTTTTTAGTTGGTCATTATTGCCCCCAAATAAATTAAGCCCAGGCATAGGAATGCGTTCCATCGTTTCCCGCCATCTATCTTCTGAACCGTCCGTCGTCACATTCATCAGCACTACCCCTTGGGCTGCTAGTTTTTCTCGAATAGTTTCCGTGTTTTTAAATCCCTTTAAACAAGGTTGACACCAACTCGCCCAAAAGGTTAAATAAATGACTTTCCCTTGAAAATCTTTTAAGTTAACCGTTTTCCCTTCTGTATCTGTTAAAGTAAATTCAGGAGCTGGCTCAACTGTAAAAGTAAAAAAAGTGAGTAAAAGAAAAGATAAAAATTTAAGCATATATTATTTTTTTGTTTGGGTTCATAGAGGGGGTTGCTCCAATAAATAGAAGTGAGCAGTCAGATGATTCAAATATAACCAATCCAAGTTGCGGAGAAGTTGAAATGGTTATATTGTTTGATGGTTAAATTGCTAATAGGGTTAAAAGTACCGAATTAAGGATTATCCATCACCATAACAATAAAACAATATAGTAATCCAACAATTGTCCGAAACTTGAGGTAACTAACTTTAGAGCGTCAGCTAAAAAACTGATAAATGGTTAGTCGAACGTGTCGGACACCTTTGGAGGCGTCCGACACGTGATTATCAATTTTCAAGCTGACTGTCTATTAGAGCGTCAGCTAATAAACTGATATTTTTTAGAGGTCAGAAGTCAGACCGAAAATTGAAATTTTCTGTCAGAAGTCAGATTAAATAGAGGCAACCAACTGAATGTCAGAAACTTATACTTATTCAATCTGACTGCTGACAGTTTATGTAATAAACGGTCTGACTTCTCACTTCTTTCTAGGTGTCAATTTTCTTTCTGATTATCTAATTATGACTTCTCATCTAGATAATCAGCTAACTATACTTAATAAAAATTGCAATATACCGCTTCATATTTCATAAATCAAAATCATTGTTTACTTTGCGCCTGCATTTTATAATTATCTCATTCATTTACTCCGTAAATATGCCACATAAGTTTGAACCGACAAAAGAAGTAAACATTCATTCTATTAAAAATTTTCAACAATTTTTAAGGAATGGTTTATCTCTAAAAAATTGCACTTTACAAAATATTGATTTTTCAAAAGTAGATATTAGTTGGCAAAATCTAAAAATAAAAAATACTGCCTTTTTAGGTTGTCAACTAAAAATTGACCAAGAAATATCTCTCCGAAGACAAGGCGCTACCATTATCAATGCGCCTACTAATCTACCTTATCAACCTTTCCGTAGTCAATTATACGACTGGAAAGAGTTGATGAAAGGGTATTCTTTTGAAAAAGATGAGAGTATAGATTACAAGATTTATCGCCATTTCTCCAAACAAAAATATACACCAAGTATTAACGAAGCACTCTGGCAACGAATTCATGACCATGCTATGGATGATGCGTTGAGGGTTTTATTGGAGTTTGATAAAAATGGGATGACCAATAAAAAATGTGTGGGTGTCATGGGCGGACATAGCACTCGTAGAGACGACCCTTTTTATGTAAAATCCGCTTTAACGGCTAAATTATTAACGGAAAACGATTATTTAATCGCTTCTGGCGGAGGGCCTGGTATTATGGAAGCGACCAATTTAGGGGCTTATTTTGCAGGTAAATCGGAAGAAGATTTACTAGCAGCTATCAAAACTTTGCAGAAAGCACCGCATTATTCTGATAAAAAATTCCATCAACAAGCCTTTAAAGTCTTAGATAAATATCCGAAAGGTGCAGAAAGTTTAGCCATTCCTACTTGGTTTTATGGTCATGAACCCAGTAATTTATTTGCATCTTATATTGCTAAATACTTTTCTAATAGTATTCGAGAAGATACACTTTTAGCAGTGAGTTTATATGGTATTATTTGCGCTCCAGGTAGTGCGGGAACAGTCCAAGAAATTTTTATGGATGCTACCCAAAATCACTACGGTACCTTTAATTATATCAGTCCGATGATTTTTTTAGGAGAAGAACATTATTCTGTAAAAACAATGATATATCCTTTACTAAGACAATTAGCTTGGGGGAAAGAATATTACGATTTACTACACATTACGGATGAACCACAAGAAGTTTTATCCTTTTTACAAACACATCCACCGTTTAAAACCAAAAAGAATTAATAATCGGCAAGAATATTGAGAATAGATTAATTAAAAATGAGTAAATGAATAGATGATTAAATGAATAAATACAGTGTAAAACACTAAGAAATAGAGCAATATTACCATGACTTAGCCGACATTTACTCATTTATTCATTTAAACATTTACTCATTTAAATTTACTATAAGCTAATAAATTTTGAATTAACTGAAAAATGAATATACCTAAAAACAACACAGCAATTCTACTAATTCATTGCCCTGACCAAAAAGGCATTGTAGCGGCTATTTCTGATTTTTTATTAAAAAACAATGGGAATGTAGTTGATATTCAACAACATGTGGAAAAAGACATTAATCATTTTTTCATGCGCGTAGAATGGGAGTTAGCAGACTTTGTGATTCCTAAAGCAAAAATTGAAGAATATTTTGCCACTTTAATTGGCAATAAATATCAGATGCAATGGCAATTATATTTTTCAGACAAAAAGCCTAGAATGGCTTTATTTGTCTCTAAAATGACCCATTGCCTGTACGATATTCTACAGCGATATATGTCAGGCGAATGGAATGTAGAAATTCCTTTAATCATTGGCAATCACGAAAAATTAAAAACTATTGCTGACCGATTTGACATTCCTTTTCATCACTTTAAAATTACCAAAGCGACCAAAGCAGAACAAGAGGCTAAAGAAATTGCTCTGCTAAGAGAACAGGAGGTGGACTTTGTGGTACTGGCTCGGTACATGCAGATTTTATCGGATGATTTTGTGAAGGAATTTCCAAACCAGGTCATTAATATTCATCACTCTTTTTTACCTGCTTTTATCGGTGCAAGACCTTATCACGCAGCTCATAAAAGAGGGGTTAAAATTATTGGCGCAACGAGTCATTATGTCACAGCAGACTTAGATGAAGGCCCAATCATTGTCCAACATACGACAAATGTGAGTCACAGAGATTCTATAAAAGACTTAATTAGAAAAGGTAGGAATCTGGAGAAGATGGTCTTATCGGAGGCTATTTATTTGCAACTACAACATAAAGTGTTGACTTATCAAAATCGGACGATCGTTTTTTAAACGGTTCATGGTTTTCGGTTCACGGTGTACGGTGGGCAATATGTCCTAAACCGTGTACCGTGAACCCTTAAACCGTATACCGTATTAAAATTTATCCAAAATTCGCTGCTTCATTTGAGTAAATTCTTTTTCCGTAATAATACCAGCATCTTTCAATTCAGCCAGTTTTTTTAGTTTATCCATAATTTCTTCCGTAGCATCTGCTACCGATTTTTTCTTGACAGCTACTTCTTTTTCTGCTTTGGCAGAATCATCTTTAGCTGCTTTTGGAGGTGCAGTCTCTTTTTCAACAGGCACACTAAAGTTATCCCCTTGGTCTGATTTAGCGTCTTTATTCCATTCTTTAGCTACTTTCTTCCCTTTTTCAAATTTCTCCTTATACATCTTACGCAATCTATCAGGGTCAAAATCTAAGATGGTCCCACCTGAAGCAAAATGCTTTTTGAAAACTTCTCCTAAAGCGTAAGTGGAAGCACCCGCAAAAATAGAAACCGTTGCACCGCCTATAAAAGAACCTATTCCTGGTATTAATTTAATCACACTTCCAGCGCCAATTCTAGCCAAAGCAGAACTTGTTAAAGAAGTGACTAAAGCCTTGCCTTGTGTTTCTTCAAAATCCACATCATACACTCGACATAACTGACGAATCATATCTAATTGTAAAGCACTTACTGCAAAAATATCAGCAATTAAAATAGGAATCATCCCTGCGCCCATCGACCATATAACATGATTTCGTACAATCGTATCAGCATGATTAGAACGACCTGAATCTTTTTCTGAACTCATTTTTCTTTTCTTTTTGGTGGCAGAATTTACCTTTTTTATAAAATCGTATGCTTTTTTTCCTTTGTCTAACATG
>JBGCFJ010000880.1:0-3527 GCA_045106885.1 Saprospiraceae bacterium | reverse complement strand
CAATTCTATATTTCACTTCCTCAACAGGCATCATAGCTAAAATTTTTCTGATTTCATTTAACATTACATCATTTGATGTACTATGGTAATTCCCGTTTTCATCAGTATAATTAATAGAAACCATATTCAAAACCATCGGAGGGACTTCCTCAAAAGTCAATACTATATCACAACCAATTGCTGTATCAATCTTTTCTGTATCAGTATGGGGATTGTCTAGTATATTGGCAGCTTCATGGCAATTAAGTTGACCTCCTTTATGTTCTAATACCAGCTTTATTGTATTTCCAAAGGTGCCATCTATCCAAGAGGCAGGAAGTTGAAAATTTAAACTCCCTTCGAATACGTCTCGAGTGGCAATTGCATCAGGGGTAGCATACATGGCATAGCTATTTATTGGAGCAAGCCCTTTTTCAATAGGATTGGTATAAGTAAATTCCTCTTTAAAATCGTTGCCATAAAAACCCCTTAATCTGGCAAAAAAGGGTTTTGTAGTACCGTCCGTCGTTTGAACATGTGCCCGCACGAAAGTAGGTTTGCCATTTATCATAGGAACCGTATTATTCCAACTTTGTACAACTTGGACTGCTTCTAAGCCAATTAGCTTAAAAGTTTCTCCAGCAGCTCCCATTATTTCTCCTATTTTAGTAGCAAAACGACTAGAATTATCTACGAAATGGGTACTTCCATTATTCGCATCTGTTATGTTAATATAAGGAGCGACTACATCGTCATTGGTAATAATAATAGCTGAAAAATTATCAACTATACTACAACTAGTCAGAGCATCTTCTATCGCAGAATACCCACCAGAACCACTAGAGGGAGCATCATCAGTCGTTAAAATGAAAACTTGTTCATTTGCTAAATTAGAACAATTCTCTAGCAGAGAACATGCTTCATTAATACCAAGAGCAGGATAAGTAGAACCTTTGAGTTGAGTTATAGCATTTACTTGGTTTTTTAATGATTCAATTGTTTCTTCATTAATTATAGTACAGCCTTCAATTTCTGCTCTTACTTTATCACTATATTGAATTATGGTAAGACTAATACTTCCATCTCTAGGAAAAATTTTAGGTTCAGATAAAGCATTACAAATTCCTGATTTTTGTATTATAAATTCATCATCTTTAATACTACCAGAACCATCAAGAATTAAAACTATATCTTTTCCTACCGTTTGAGCAGCCGAAGAATTCTGAAATAAGCAAGATAGAAAAACAACCAGAAGAAGGAAAGATTTTGTTTTCAACATAATTTTTGTGTTACTATTTAAATATTAGGCTACCCACGTAAAGTTGGACAAAATTAGCAAAAAGGAGTTAACTTAGGGGCAAAAAAAGAGTATTATGAGTCTATTAAAAAAGATACGCAATATTTTCACCCTTCAAGCAAAGACAGTACGAGCAATATCTGCAGAAACGGGCATACCAAAAAGCACAGTACAATATCACAAAGGAAAAATATCGAATCGAATAGCAGGAAGCGGGACCGATTTTTGGGAAACGGAAGCGGGGATGAATTTTATAATACGTTTGGTGGTGGGGACAGTATATATGTTTGCCCTAAAATCAGGAAATGGTGCGGGTCGTTTACGGGAGTTTTTTGAATTACTAGAATTAAACCGTTACACAGCGGTATCAGAAACTACGATACTAAAAATCATCAAAAAAGTAGAAGCATTAATATTGGACTATAAAGAAGCGGTTGAGTCAGAGATGGTAGAAAAGGTAGCAGACATAAAATTAATACTTGGAGTAGATGAAACGTGGTTTGATAAGATGTACCTAGTCTGCCAAGAATTATCAAGCGGCTATATATTTGTTGAAGATGAAAGTGAAAAAAGAGACGCAGCTACCTGGGATAGCCATATAAAAAAAACTTTTGAGCTTACTTCCTAAATGTAAGATTCTGTATTTTGTGAGTGACCGAGCCAAAGCATTGATAAATTTAGCGAAGGAGAAAAATAAAGTTCCAAGTGTAGCTGATATTTTTCATTTCAAATATAATATCAACAAATTATTATGCCTAGCCTTAAGTTCTAAATTGCGCAGTAGTAGATTGGCTATCAAGGAATTAGAATCGAAAAATATTGAAGAAAAATGTATTGAGGTGACTAAGTCACAAAATGAAGCATATGCTGCTATTCAGTTTCATACAGATTTATATGTAGAAAGTATGAGCAATATTAGTCAAATCGTACACCCTTATAGACAAGGCAATGGGATTCAGACTCAACAAAATGCAATACTTGAAATCAATACGACCCTTTCCAATATTGAGCAGGTAATTGAAGCATGTCAAATTAAAGATACTTATCAATTATTTCGCAAATCAAAAAATCAATTAGAGGATGTGGTGGCAGTTATTCCTTTATGGCATGATTTAGTTACGGAGGAATTAATCTCCTTTCAACTTGAGGAACAAACAAAAGAATGGTTTGCTCGTTTTTTACTTCCCATAACTTATTGGGAACAAGCTTTGAGAAAAACCAAATATATGCCTCAACGAAATTTTATTAAGCAACAAATAGACCTTTGTAAGGCCTTTAAATATAAAATAGCAGCGCAATTTTCTCAACAAGAATATGAAGAACTTAAAGGTAAAGCACTTTTTTTGACTGCAAAATTTCAGCGAGCTTCTTCTCAGGTCGAAGGGCGTAATGGTTTTCTATCTCAAATTAATCATAATCAAAAAGGCTTTGATAAAACACGATTAGAAGTAATGACAGTCATTCATAATTTTGATACGCGCCGCATAGATGGCAAAACACCAGCTCAACGGTTATTCGGTAATAAGATGACTTTTGAGCCCTTGTTTGAATATATTATTAAAAATATTGATGAATTACCAAGGCCTCGTAAAAGAAAGATAATACATTGATTATCAATTTTGTCCAACTTTACGTGGGTAGCCGGGAATCCTTTAGCTTGTGCGGTTGCTTGTGCGAGTATAGATTTATTATTAACTTCGCCTTGGCAGACACGCGTTTTACAAATAGAATCTTTACTAAAAAAGGAGTTATTATCCTTGGAAAACCACCCTAAAGTCAAAGCCGTTAGAATATTAGGAGCGATAGGCGTAATAGAATTACAGGAGCATATTGAGGTCGCAAGTATCCAGAAATTTTTCGTTGAACAGGGCGTTTGGATTCGCCCTTTTAGAAACTTGATATATATAATGCCGCCTTATATTATTCAAGCACAAGATTTATTGACACTTTGTGAAGTGATGAAAAAAGGGATCGCTATTTAATAAATTTCGCTCATCTACTCATTAATCTTATCAACTCATTACCTAAAAAAAGGTCGATTATATAGGTACTTACTATATTTCAAAAGGTACATTCCGCTTAAAAGCACAACCAAAATCAATAATAGATTCTGTTTTGAGTACTCCTTTAATATGGTCTATTTTTTCGTAAAGTAATTTTCTCATGTGTTCGTTGTTTTTAGCAACGACCCTTATATATAAGGTATAACTCCCTGTAATGTAATAGCATTCAACAACCTCAGGTATTCGCT
>JBGCFJ010000088.1:0-7284 GCA_045106885.1 Saprospiraceae bacterium | reverse complement strand
TATAGCTGGACAGGCCCTTCTACAGGTTCTATTTCAACAAGTCAAACAGGCTATAAAATAGAAAACTTAGCTGCTGGTAATTATACCGTAACGGTTAGAGATTCTAAAGGCTGTGAAACGGTTGAATCTGTAACGATTGGTAATAATGCACAAAATTTCAGTATTTCAATAGAAAGTACGAATGCCACTTGCGGACAGAAAGGCTGGGCTTATGTTACGATGAATGGAGGTAGCCCAACTTATAATATAACTTGGTCTGGGCCAACTTCTGGTTCTGCTAATGTTTCTACAACAGGTTATAGATTAGATAACTTGCTAGTTGGAACTTATACGGTTACTGTTAAAGACGCCAATGGTTGTGAAGATACTAAGACGATTATTATTTATGATAATGGTAGTAATATAACCTTAAACCTAGAAGGAACAAGTGCAACTTGTGATAACAAAGGCTCAATTTGGGCAACGATTAGTGGAGGCACAGCAGGCTTTAGTTATAGTTGGGTAGCAACTGGTTCGGGTAGTGGTACAGGTTCAGTTTCAACAAGTGAAAGAGGGTATAAAATAGAAAATTTATCTGCGGGGACTTATACGGTAACGGTTAGAGATTCCAAAGGTTGTGAAACGGCTGAATCTGTAACGATTGGCAATAATGTACAAAACTTCAGTATTTCAACAGAAAGTACGAATGCAACTTGCGGGCAGAAAGGTTGGGCATGGATTACGATGAACGGAGGCAGTCCGAGTTATGCTATTTCTTGGTCTGGTGCAATTACTGGTTCAGCTACTACTTCAGAATCAGGTTATCGCTTAGATAATTTGGTAGTAGGAACGTATGCGATTACCGTTAAAGATGCCAATGGTTGTGAAGATACTCAAACGGTCATTATTACGGATGATGGAAGTGATATTACTTTAACTTTGGAAGCGACCAATGGATCATGCGATAGCAAAGGCTCAATTTGGGCAACGATTAGTGGAGGAACAGCTGGCTTTAGTTATAGCTGGACGGGCCCTGTCACTGGTTCAGTTTCAACCAGTGAAAGAGGGTACAGAATAGAAAGTTTACCAGCAGGAGATTACACCGTGACAGTTAGAGATTCAAAAGGTTGTGAAACTACTCATTCAGTTACGGTACAAAGTATAGGAGGAAATTTAACGGTTAATCTAAGTACGACTACTGCTGTTGCTTGTGCGCATGATGGAACAACTTATGTTTCTATTGGTGGCGGAAAAGCACCTTACAGCATTAGTTATGTGGGACCAACAACAGCGACTGTGACTGCAAATGCAAATGATTATCAATTAAACTTATTTCCAGGAGATTACACGGTATTTGTTAAGGATAGCAATGGTTGTGAAGGAAGTCAGAAAATTAAAATTTATGATAATGGTAGCGATTTAGCTATTAATTTGACTTCAACAGGGGCAACTTGTACGGATAAGGGCGTGTTAATGGTTAATATTTCTGGTGGAATTTCTAAGTACCAAATTAACTGGTCAGGAAATGGACTAAACGAAACGATTACTACGGACAATAAGAGTTTTGCCTTAACCGATTTAGCAGCAGGTACTTATGAAGTAAAAGTATCTGATGGTATTGGTTGTTCTGTATCAAAATCTGTTACTGTTAGTAATGTTGGTGGAAATCTTGGATTACAATTAGTGCCTAAAAATGGAAATTGTGGACAAGCTGGCGCTATTGATATCAGTATTAGTGGTGGAGCAGCTAATTATACGATTGCTTGGTCAGGGCCAACATCGGGTAGCGATGTAAGTAGTGCAAGTAGTTATCAAATTAGTGGATTAGGTATTGGTGATTATACAGTGACAGTTAAGGATGCCAATGGCTGCGAAACCAATAAAACAGTGCGTATTAATGCTGGAAGTGCAGTTGATTTCAATCTTACAGGGACGAATGCTGAATGTAATAAAAATGGGAATATTGTAGTCGATTTAATAACTGGAGCACCAAATTATACTATTAGCTGGACAGGACCGTCTAATGGTTCTCAATCCGTTTCTGCCAATGTTTATAAGATTGATGGACTGATTGCAGGTACTTATACGGTTACTGTTAAAGATGCTAATAATTGTGAATCAACAAAATCAATTATTATAGACGCTACGGGTAGTGCTTTAGGCTTGACCTTAACGAATACCAATGCTTCTTGTGGCGCAAATGGAAATATTACTGCTACCGTAGCGAATGGGGAAGGAGGGTATACCTATAGTTGGACAGGTCCAGTTACGGGTTCTGAGAATTCGAGTGCTAGTACTTATACTATCGGAGATTTACCAGCAGGTACTTATACTATTAGTGTTATTGATAAAAATGATTGTAGTATTAGTAAAATCATTGATGTTAATACAGCAGCCAATGAATTGGCTTTAAATGTAGTTGGTACAAATGCTTCTTGTGGACAGGCTAGTAGTATTCAAGTGACAATTGCCAATGGGGTGCCTAATTTCAAGATAGAATGGTCAGGTGCGAATACAGGCTCTTTTAATACAAGTGCTAATTCTTATACGATTACAAATGTGACCAATGGAGAAACTGTTGTACGAGTAACAGATGCATCAGGTTGTTCTAAAGCACAAGCAGTTATTATAGATGCCAGTCCAAATGATGTTAACTTTACTTACCAAAGTAAGGATGCTTCTTGTAATAATAAAGGCGCAATTTGGTTGACTATTTCTGATGGAACTGCTCCTTATAATATTGCTTGGACAGGTCTAAGTTCAGGAGCATCTGTTTCTGCGGACGAAGCAGTTCAAATCACTGATTTAGATGCGGGTGTTTACAATGTGACCGTTAGTGATAAGAGTAATTGTATGATTACTCAGACCATCGAAGTCAAAAATGCTGGAGGTGGAACGGCAACAAATTTTGCTTATAAAGCAAGTGCAGTTACTTGTAATGTAGCAGGAAGTGTTTTAGTGACCATGATTAGTGGAGTCGCACCATATACGGTAACTTGGTCTGGACCAACTAATGGTGCGCGAACTGCTTCTACTACAGATATTAAAATTGAAGATTTAGTGGTTGGAGATTATCAAGTAACGGTCGCCTCTGCGAATGGTTGTGGTGCTTTAACTCAAAGTATAACTATCGAAGATAAGCGAGTTGTATTGGGTATTAGTGGAACTGTTACGAATGGAGTATGTGGAGGAAAAGGAACAGTCGGATTAAGTTGGTCTGGAGATAGAGACCCTTATACTATTTCTTGGACTGGGACTTCTGTTGGTAGTCTTGCTACCAATGATAGGGCTCAAACAATTACTGACCTGAAGAATGGGAATTATACTTTTACTGTTACTGGTTTTGACGGTTGTACTGGACAGTATCAAGCGACTCTTACTAATGCTGGTAATTCAACTAATGCTGATTTTACTTACAGTATCAGTGCTACAAAGCTGACTCTTAGTACTTTATCCTCTGCTGGAACGTATGCTTGGAATTTTGGAGATGGAAAAACTTCTACCGAAATCAACCCTATCCATACTTACGAGAAAAACGGAACGTACAAGATTTGCTTAACGGTAACGAACGATTGTGGAACTAAGGAAAAATGTCAGACGGTGACGATTAATGCAGTCAATAGTACAGATGGAGCATCTTCGGCGAAGATAGTCTTAGCAGAGAAATCAGGCCCTAAAGGAACGGTTTTACAATTACCAGTAAGGGTAGAAAACTGTGGTCGAATAGGCACGATTTCTGGAACGATTAATTTAGGAAATGAAAATGTAGCTCAAATTAATGGTTTAAGCCCAAATGCTATCAGCCCCGTTTATAATGATGCCAATCATAGCTTTAGTTATTTAGCTGCTGGTTCAGGCATGAATATTACAGGAGAAACGATTTTATTTTACATCAATGTTCAGTTAACTGGCGGTGTAGGTGAATCTAGTACGGTTGATTTAAGCTCTTTACCTGTAGCTTTAGAATTGACTTGTACAGCAGATGGATTTAGTCCACCAATTACACCAGAAGTGGGTAGTGGACGGGTTAGTATTGCTACGAATGCTTCTATTTTGACAGATGTAGGAGGAAGTGTTTTAACTTATTGGGGAGATGGAGTAGCAGATGCGATGGTAACGATTAGAAGTACGGACCATGAAATGAATCCGATGACTACTTTAGATGGAGATTATGCAGCAGCAGCTGTTCCAATGGGGTACGAATATGAATTTAAGCCTTCGAAGACGACAAATCCAGCAAATGGTTTATCTACCTTTGGTTTATTCTTAACCCAGAAATATATCTTAGGGTATCACCCAGAACAGATTCAGTCTCCTTATCAAGTTGTTGCCATGGATGCGAATTGTAGTGGTTCTTTAACCACTTTTGATTTATTTGCTATGCAACAGATGTTGGTAGGTAATTTGACCGAATTCCCTGGTTGTGAATCATGGGTATTTGTTGATGCGGACCATGAGTTCCCAACTGAATTTACAAATAAAAATGTTTTCCCTTATCCAAACTCACATACCATGATGTTGGAAGAGGTCGATGTAGTAGCAGATTTTATTGGCGTAAAAGTAGGAGATGTTTTAGGTAGAGCTTTACCAAATGATAATACTTTATTCACACAAGCAACAGATAGAAACCGAAAAGTAATGCCATTGCAAGTAAGTGGAGAAAACGTAGCTGCTGGAGAAATCATTGAGGTACAATTTCAAGCACAGGACTTTACAGAAATGGTTAGTTTCCAATTAGGTTTAGATTTCGACCCTGCAATGCTTGAACTAGTGGAGTTTATTCCTAACGCTGAAAATGAATTGTCTTCTGCTTTATCAGGTACGAACCGAAATCATTTAAAGGTGAGTTGGTACGACCCTGCTGGAAAAGGTACGGCTTTGGTGGAAAATGAAAACTTATTTACCTTAAAATTTGTCGCTAAGCAAAAAATAGTTGACGTAATGGAATTGTTTTCCATAAATAATCGTACATTTGCGTCAGAATTGCATCAGCAATCTAATGAAGCTTACCGATTTAAGTTAGTAAATAAAAGTTCAGCGAATTCGACGTTTAAAGTTCATCAGAACACGCCGAATCCATTCATGAACACAACTACCATTACCATAGAAATGCCAACCGCTTTGGATGCAGCCATTGTGCTACATGACCAATTTGGGCGAACTATTCAAACTATTCAACAACCGTTAAAAGCAGGTGTGAATAAAGTGAATATTAACCGAAACCAATTAAGTGCTGGTATTTATTATTATACCGTGAAAGCAGGCGATTTTGCTGCCACTAAACGGATGATGATTATTGAATAAAATACTTCCTAGTGTACCATTTTGGTATACCGTGGATGTTTGTAAGACATATAATTTATACGTAGTTAGATCTTGACGTTGCTGGAGGAACAACGGTTTTTCATGAGGAGTGGCGTTATAGATCGACAAAATCAAAACTAATTAGTTTTGGGATGGAAAAGCCCCTCGGATGCGAGGGGCTTTCTTTGTTTTGTCTTTGGAAATTTTGTTCTTTCAGATAATTGACCAGCACTAAAGTTGATACTTTCTATATTCCTCTCTATCTTGCGCCACCTTCCTAACCAATTCAGCCAATAAGTACCAACTCATAATTAGATTAAAATTTCAGGGAGCTTATTTTTTCGATAGTTTTGTCCAAAAAATCAGCGCATAGCACTGCTACGGGCTTATTTTTTGGTCGAAAATAGCATGAAGAAGTATAACCTTCTGAACCGCTTGCGGACGGGATGCTAGAAGCCGCTGAAAATTAATAGTAATTGTGTGTTGGTACTTATCACCAATTATAGAAAATTTTGAAGATTAGATACTTCAAAATTCATTACTCAATTATTCAAAAATAAAAGATGAAAATCTTAGTTATAGGCGGCGGAAACATGGGCTTAACGTATGCTCAAAGTTTTTTAAGAGCTAAAATTACCACCCAAAGGGATATGATGATTTTAGAAAAGAATGCTAAAAAAGCAGAAGAGTTAGCTAAAAAAGATATTGGAACCGTTTATGGTAATCCTGAGCAATGTTTGAATAATGCAGACTTGATAATTTTGGCAGTCAAACCACAAGATACGGATGCTTTATTTGCTAGTTTGAAACCCTATGTAGATGAGCAACAAGTTTTTGTATCTATTATGGCAGGCGTAACTATTGAAACGATTTCTACTGCTTTAGGTGTAAAAAAAGTGATTCGAGCAATGCCTAATTTACCTGCTCAAATTGGTATGGGCATGACCACTTTCACCTCTACTGATGAGGTGACAAGGATTGAATTGGTGATGGTACAAAATTTAATTAATACGACGGGAAAAACTGTATACGTTGAAAACGAGCGATTTATAGACGCAACAACGGCTATTTCTGGTAGCGGACCTGCCTATGTCTACTATTTTATGCAGGCGATGATGGAAGCTGCCAAAGAAATGGGCTTTACTGCCTCCGAAGCAGAATTATTAGTGAGTCAAACTTTCAAAGGAGCGGTAGATTTGTATAATAAATCGGATTTATCTTGTGCTGAATGGATTGCTAGAGTCTCTTCTAAAGGTGGAACTACCGAAGCTGCGGTCAAGACTTTTAATAAGCATAAAGTGCATGAAGATATTATGCGAGGGGCAAGGGCTGCTTTGGATAGAGCTATTGAATTGGGTAAGCAATAAGCCAATCTTTGATGACCTTAACAATACCTGCTGAATTTTTGACCCAATTAAAATGATTTAATTTTACTCCCGTAAATGCATTAGTTAAAGTGAAACCCGTAATGGGCGTGCCCTTGTTAAATTTCCGATACAAATGTTCCATAGAGGCTTTTGGTGACATCCAATCGCCTTCAATATATATGGCTAAAACGGGCATTTTTAAGGCTTTTAAAGCAGTTTCATAATCCAATGGGTCACCAACTAATTTATAGACCCCTTTTTTACCAACATGACTCCAATCTATCATTTGGGTCTTGGCTGCTTTACCTCCAAACCCTATTTTATGTCCAGGGAAATACCCTAATACTTGGCTCATTAGATTAAACACATAATAACCCAATAAATTGACGTAACGTTGTTTGCCTGTCCAGCCTTTATAATAAACAGAATTGGCAGCGACTAATATCAAACCATCAAATAAGTTGGGATATTTAGCTTGGGTTAAAGCTTCAATTTGCCCGCCTAAGCTATGTCCTAAAGCGTATATTCGTTGGTTAGGGAACTGCTGTTTTATAGTATCCGTTATAATTTTTACATCTTCAATCATTTCTAAATAACCAAAATCAATGGTACTAGATGGTCTTACAGAGGATAA
>JBGCFJ010000879.1:0-3492 GCA_045106885.1 Saprospiraceae bacterium | reverse complement strand
CCTCCACCTCCTCAAAATACTGGCGGTGGTGACTTTGGTGGATTTAGTGGCGGTGGCGGATTTTCTGGCGGCGGCGGCGGCGGCGGCGGTGTTGGTGGTTGGTAGCGATTAGCTTTATTGGCTTATTTTTATGCTTAAGCTAATAATCCAACCTAAGATGATTAAAAAAGAGATTTTTTGTAAAAGTGGTAGCCATTCCAATAAACGATTGGTATAGTAAATGTAATTATTTGCACTCAATGGTAGTAGACCAATAAGTCCAGTTATTTTAAAAATGGTTAATTTACTTTGATAAATTCCTTTTATAATGCCTAAAACAAGAGGTAACCCAAAGAGACTCGCCAAGATTATCATGAAGTCATGATATTCCGTAAAAATGAGCAGGGAAAAGAACATGGAAATAGCTCCACAAATTTTGATAAGCTTTGTCCATAATTTCGAAGCAGCGAAGGTATTAGCAAATTGCCAAAAAAAATGAACAAGACTCAAACATAAAATAGCCATTGCAAGGATGGCTATTGGTCTTGCTGGATTAGGCTGACCATTCGTTCCTTTTTCGCCTAAAAGGTCACACCAATAATTATTTATCCAATCAAAGCCAACAGCGTAAGCATCCAGTTGTGAACCACCAGGATATAAGGTAGTTGCATACCCATAAAGTCCAAAGAATAGAGTAATGCCAATGGTGGAAATCCAGTTGATTTTCCTCCAATCGTTGTTTAGACCATCCACGAGTCAAACTAAAGTACAACCGCCAATTAAGAATAGCAGACAAGAAAAGAACGTAATATTTTTCATTAGTTGTGTTTGATTTGCTCAAATTGGAAGAAAATGCCTTTATCCAATGGGGACCAAAGAGCGGTCCTTACGCCAATTTTCTTTAAGCCTTTATTGACCCAAGTATTACAAGTATTTAGGGCATGATAATCACCAATAGCATGATAGAAATTATCACTTGTCGTATATCCAGCATCTTCAATTAATGCCAATTTTTTATGTTTATCCACTTTAAAATAAGTCGAAATAAATTGACATAATTGTAAATATTGTGCTTTGGAAATGGTCGTTTTTTTTACTGTTAAAGTGTCAGTAGGCAAGGCATCATAAGCAGTAACATGTAGGATAGTTGGTGTTGGCCAAAACAAAGTAGCCAAACCCATTTTTAAGGTTAATTCCCCCCAAGTCTCAATGTCTAAATAGACCGCTCTATCTCCCCAACCGATGCCTAATTTTGTATCAGCATTGATAGGAACATTATAATGGTCAATATTAATTAATTGGGTCCAATCAAATACCTCATTTTTAGCAGGCAAGACAAAATCAGTATGCA
Organism: Saprospiraceae bacterium; assembly: GCA_045106885.1. Taxonomy (GTDB): domain Bacteria; phylum Bacteroidota; class Bacteroidia; order Chitinophagales; family Saprospiraceae; genus JAFMDF01. The sequence continues at coordinate 2,162 of JBGCFJ010000879.1, read as the reverse complement.
TTCCATTGGTGCTTATCCTTAAATCCACGCCATCTTTGGAAACTTTAAAATTTCGATGAATAGGCGTTAACAGACCAATTAAGGTTAGTAAAAAATAACTGATAATTAATACTAAAAGCACTATTATCAATTTTAGAATAATGGAGAATATCATTAACTTTTTGTAGTTATTAAGTCGCTATAAATGATGCCTTTCTTCCATTCCGCCTCTGTGCCTCTCCGCTCTTCCGCCTCTCTGCCTATAACCTAAGCCCATATCACCTCATCCACCGCCTCATGCCATTCCAAATAATTCCCTAAATAACGGTCATCAATTTTACCTCTTTTTACTTTAAGCGTAGGCGTCAACAGTCCATTAGTTTCCGACCAAGGTTCTTGTTGGACAATAATGGTAGAAATATGTTCAAATTTAGCACGCTTACTATTCACTTTTTGTAAACTTTCCATAAATGCAGTTTTCATGGTTGATTTATCTGCGGCTAAGCCAACTTCAGATAAGTTAACCAAGGCAATAGGTTGAGGTATCCCCAAACCAGCGACACAAACTTGTTCGATATAATCATTTTCCATCAGTACTTCTTCCATAGGATTGGGAGTCACATAACTTCCTTTAGAAGTCTTAAAAGCATCTTTGACTCTACCAATAACTCTTACATACCCATCTTTATCAATCGTTCCTCTGTCTCCACTATGCATCCAATCATCAATTAAGACTTCTGCCGTTTTCTCTGGATTTTTGTAATACCCCGTCATCATATAAGGCGATTTCATCAAAATTTCATCTGTTTCTGGATGAATTTTGACTTCCCCAAAAGGAATGGCTTCACCTACAGAATCTTGGGGAGATTTGGGGTCAGGACTATTGGTCATCGACCCACATACTTCGGTCATTCCGTAAGCTTCAATTAAATGAATGTCTAATTTTTTATAAAAGTCTTTAATAAAGGCAGGAGTAATAGCGGCGCCTGTTGCAGCAACTTTAATGTCTCTCATTCCCAAAGCAGTGCGTAATTTCTTTTTGGTCATACTGCCAACAATTGGAATTTTGAGTAGTAGGTCTAATTTTTTTTCAGGCATTTTAGCAATAACCCCTAAATAGAATTTTGTCCAAATTCTAGGAACTGCAAAAAACATAGTAGGTTGGGTATCTTGCAAATTTTTAGCAAAAGTATCCAGACTTTCTGCAAAAGAAATCATCCCACCTTCTGCAATAACAGGAACTTCTAATCCAAGTCGTTCTCCTACGTGATTTAAGGGCAAGAAAGATAAACAACGCAGGTCTTTAATTTTAGACATTCCTATCCAATTGGTCTTCTTTTCATTCTCCATAATCAGCCCAGGAGTTCTATGTACATGCATCACGCCCTTAGGCGTACCCGTTGTGCCAGAGGTGAATTTTATAGTCCAAAGGTCGTCCAGATTAGGCACGAAATTATCTGTAGCAGGCGCATGTTGAGCAACCAAATCGTCCCAGCTTTCGCCAATCGTTATTGCAGCCGAACCATCATAATGTGGAAATTTAATCGCTGTTACAGCAGAAGGAATGGCTTCACTTTTATCGCCCCAACTATCCAATTTTCCAATAAAAATAGCTTTAATATCACTTAACTTGACAACTTCAGTTAACTGACCTTTTGGCAAACTAGCATAATAAGGAACAGAAACATAACCACCCATGAGTATAGCTAAATCTGCTAAAATCCAATGGTAGCAATTCTTAGACAAAATACCGATATGGTCACCTTTTACTAAGCCTTTTTCTCTTAATGCAGTGGTCATTTTTCTAGCAGCTTGACCTGCTTCTGCGTAGGTCACCGTATGCCATTTATCCCCTTTTGGTTGGCGTAGAAATATTTTGTTGGGTTGAACTTTTTCCCAATGGTAAAAATGTTCAATAATCGTTTTGGTCGTTTCGTTTTGTGCTGCCATATTTTTAATTTTTCAGAAATATACGTAATTTTCCTAATTATGAAAGAACAACCTAAAAAAATAGCTAAGCCACAAGTTAATAACCCACTTCATGGCGTGAAATTAGCCGATATTTTAACTTATTTAGAAAAAGTATACGGCTGGGAAGAATTGGGCAAAAGAATAAATATTCGCTGTTTCAAAAATGACCCTTCTATCAAATCAAGCCTGAAATTTTTAAGGAAAACAGAGTG
>JBGCFJ010000878.1:0-4680 GCA_045106885.1 Saprospiraceae bacterium | reverse complement strand
AATGACCAATGCGGTTTATAGTTTGCTCCCTGTTCTATCCAACGAATAAGTAAGGCTTTTTCTCTAGGTGTTAAGGCTAAATTTGCTTCTGGAGGAGGCATCATATATTCTGCTTCTTCAGAAATTAAACGGTGAAATACTTCGCTTTTGGATAGATTGCCTGCGGATAAATTATAAGTAGCTTGGCTATCTTCTCCATTGGTTTTTGAAAAAGCACCTTCTGCCAAATCAATTCTGAAACCTGCTTGCCTTTGGTTGGCATCAGGACCATGGCATTTGTAACATCGGTCTGATAAAATCGGTTTGATGTGATAATTGAAATCTACTTGGTCTGGTAAATCGGTACTTGTCAACTGAATTTCTTCAGGAATATTCGTTTGGCAAGACACCCAAAATATACCAATGACTATTATAATGATAGTTGATAATTTATCCATATTTCAATTTGTACTACTTACCTGAAAAAGTGAAATAATAGGGCTGAAGAAAAGTCTTTAATAGAAATCATACTAAAGAAATGATGCTTTTTTCAGCAGGAATAAATTAATTCCTTGTCCTAATATAATTAACAGCACATTTTATAGAGTAATTCGAGAAATATAAAATCTTAACGATTTTATATTTTACTCATTTGTAATTTACTAGCAATAAAAAAACAATAAAGTAAAAATAAATTACATTACTCTTAAATAGCCGTTTTTACTCGATTTTTTATGCTAGAAAGAAAGAGATAATGAAAACAGTTCAAGTTATTATTTTATAAATATTTTAGAGTTTTAGTAAACTTAAATTAAAAAGTAAAATACTTTAGGTTTATTATATTTTATACTTAAGTCTCTTTTAACCTAATATTTCTAAGGCCTTCATAACTAATTAGTAATCAATGCCTTAGTAAGGCATCTAGCGTCATTAAAGTACCAATTGCGTCAAAAAAATATGGCAAGAGCGTCAGAATAGGACACTACTGCGTCAAAGAAGTATCAGTTAGAACAACTTATATCTACTCTCCTACCCTATTACGTCAGGTTAGTAATTATTATTAAAAAAGAAAGACTATTACGTCTAATTAGTACATAATTATAAGGAATGAGCCCTTTAGATAGCCTATTACGTCTAAATAGTAAATTATTAATTTACGAATTTATAAATTCCTACTATTACGTCAAAAAAAGACCTTTTTTTATCATCTATTACGCCTAATTAGTACATAAACCTATAAATAAAGCTCAATTGGAACTATTTAGACGCTATTCATAATTTATTTTTATCAATATCTCTTTTTTCTTTTAAAAATGACGGAATTTTATTGTTTAAATTACTTAGGAGCTTATTTGGCTTAGTAACTAGAACTGAACAACTTAGAAAAAACCTTTTATTACGTCAAATTAGTATCAATAGAAGTGTTGTATTAATCTTATTACGTCAAATTAGTACTGAAAAGGAGTAAATGTTAGTAAAAATTTATTATTTGGCTTGATTTACTTCCTAAATAGCCTAAAATTTATGACTTATTCTGACGTAATAGTGTCAATTGACTATGAGTTTTTCTCAATAACGTTGATTTATTCAGCAATACTACACAAAATGTAACGATGTCAAAGCCAATGGAGCTACAGCGCCTTGTAGCCTTATCTAATGAAGCAGCGGAGTATCCACCCGTTGATTTAAGTAAATTACAATACCAAGCATTACTGGTTTTGGTTTCTTGTATTGATAGTACCGAGAAACCTGTTTACGGCATTGACGATATCAAAGACGAAATTGTAGAGCTAGGGATTACGGGCAAACGGGAACAGATGGCTTATCTAGAACAAAAAGTAGTCGAGCAAAATACTTACCGAATTCCTTACAAAGAATATGTTCGCTATTTTACTGGTGGCGAAACGCCAAGAGGTGGCGTGATAAAAAGAGCAATGGATGCGGTCTTATCTTTGAAAGATCGTCCTATCAAAGTCAATAGCCCACAATTAGAAGGTAGCTTTGCTTGGTTTCAAGCAGTACTGCACGAAAAAAAATCAGGAGATTTAATTTTTGTCATTACTTCTTTTGCCAAACCCTTCTTGATGGGTTTAAAAAGAAATTTCTTGCAGATGCTAGCAAGAAGTACCATGGAATTTGACGGCAAATACTCGGTGCCGATTTTCTTATACATGAAAAGCAAAATCTATGATGGTCGACCTGAATTCCATGGTGCAGAACCGATTATGACTTTTCGTAGAAGATTTGGTTTAGATACGATAAAGACTTACAATCGTTTTTATGATTTTCAACGAAGAATACTTGACGTTGCAACGGAGGATTCTAAGAAAAGTGGAGATATAAAATTTTTCTTTACGGGTATTTCTAAATCAGGGACTAAAAAAATAACGGAGATAAAATATAGTATTTATCGAACCGCAGATATTAAAAAGAGTCTAGGCAAGAAAAAAGGAACGTCTAATCATGGTAATAAAGTAGCTCAATTAACCCAAGCTCAATACTATGCTTATAAGTTCTTAGCAGATAATGGCGTTAATAAATCTTTTATTATTGAAAATATTCTATCTGACCCCAAATTAAAATATGAACTGGTCGTTGGACATGAAGACTTATATGCTAAAACTGTTTGGCAGTATTTTTTGAAAGCCACTAAATCAAAATCTAAAGCAGGTGCTTTTGTGTCGTGGTGGAAAAATGGTCGATTAACCAAAGATAGTGTTCATGCGGTAATTATAGAACGATTATGGGAAACCACTAAAAAATTACCTGATAATATTAAGGGGCTGAGGAAGGTAGCTAAAACGATGACGCATGCGGAGTATCTTGCCTATATTGAAAAGCATAAAGTGACAGAGCAAGAAACGGTTACTAGTGAGCAGACTACCTCTTTTGAACAATCTATTGAAAAATTGGTAAGACCTACTGGAAATATTCGGACAAAAAAAGCATTTAATTATACTCAATTCAAAGTCGATTATAAAGACGAATATCAACGAATTAGAAAAGAAAGAACCAATGCTTTTAATTCTTTTAAAGACATTCCTAATTATAAAGCACAATTAGAAAATAGCATTAAGGGGTATTGTGAGCAATGGTTTAGGAAAGCTTATAAATAGAAGGTGCTAGTCCCCTATTCTATTAAATTAATTTCGGCAAATAGCCCTTATCTATTTTTGAATTATTTGGTATTAGGCAACCACAAGGATTGCCCCAATCATTAGATTTCACCTGAAGGAACTACCAAGCCAACACCATCTGCTTAGTCTCCATCACTTGTCCATCCAAAACTAACGAATAATAGTAAGTTCCAGAAGGATAGCTTTTCGACTGAATCGTCACTTGTCCTTTTCCTAATTCAGTAATCTTTACTTGACCCAAGACTTTTCCGTCCACACTCGTCACTTGTATATGTGCATTTTTGACATCCGCAGGGACAAAATAGTCTACTACCGTATTTTCTCGGAATGGATTCGGTTGGTTTTGTCTGAGCAATGCTTTTTGCTCTAAGAGTAAGATAAGATTTGTGTTTTTTGGAGTTTCAGTTCGCTCTGTAAGTAGTTGTTCTACTAAAGATTTCAGTTCACTTACCTGTACTTGTAAATCTTCAATTATTTCATTTTGGTAATCATTTTCTGTTTTCAAATCGGTTATTTCTCTACTTTTAGTTTTTATCAATTCTGTTTGTTCCTCAAGAATGATGGCTGACTTATTATCAAGTAAACTGTTTGCACTAGGTGATACATTCCGAAATAAATTGCCACTGGCATCTATTCCTACTAGGAAACCATCAGAGGCGGTAGGCAAACCTTGGAATCTAACCGAACCTTTTACATGTAGTTTAGCAGTAGGTGGTGTTGCTACATTGACACCAACATTACCTCCATTGGCATTGAGGTATAATTCAGACGTTGCCCCATTATTTCTAGCCATTATTTCATTATTATCAATGACTAAATTTGCTCCATCAATCGGCCCATTTACTAAATAACCATGCGCTGAAAGAGATGCATCTATTCCCCCCTCAATACAGGGGTGATTGGTTCTATTAATTTTCGAATCATGCTGGTGAGGACTTGCAGTCCGCAACCTATATTAGCTCGCCTCTGGCGAGTATTAGTACCTAAAACGCTCGCCAGAGGCGAGTAGGATAGAGGTTGCGGACAAAATGTCCTCACCAGCAGTCTCCATTTTTTAGAACCAATCACCCCTGCCCTCAATATGCAATTTTGTTTGAGGAGTGGTTGTACTAATGCCTATAAAACCTCCATTTTTTTGTAGTAAAAGCTTACTAGCATTCCCTTTATTTCGCGCCATGATTTCATCATCAATGACTATATTTTTATTAGCAGTTGTCCCCAAAAGGGCATATCCATGTGCCGTTAAAGTGGCATCAACGCCACCTTTTATATGCAATCTTGCTTCTGGCGTAGTCGTTCCAATGCCTACCTTCACCGCATTTGCTCCTGTTCCACCAATAACCGCACATTTATCACAACCAACTAAAGCATTATTACCTATTGCTATAGCTTGAGAAAGTCTATTAGTTGTAGCATCTGCACCCTTAGGCAAAGTGGAGAAAATAATTAGCCAGTTAGACCAGTCAATTTTTCTTCTAAGGAATTCAAAAAATGCTTGCATAATGGATTATGGACGCATTTTTTGAGTTTCTTAGAAGGGAAAAAGGCGGTATAAATGGTTGAT
>JBGCFJ010000877.1:0-2101 GCA_045106885.1 Saprospiraceae bacterium | reverse complement strand
GTTATTTACGTTAACTGAATTTAATATTTTTTATTTTATTAAAATTAATTTTATACTTTTTGTTTTTATAAAATACGAAAAAGCAATTAAAACTAGTCTAAATCTTTTTTTTACAAAAAATATTACCGAAACCCAAGTTATAAGGCCTTGTTAATTTTAATTGAAATAATTTTCGGACAAAGCGGATAGCTTGATCATTTCCAGTTTTCTTAAAATCGGAAATTAACTGGTTTCTTTGTAAGTAAATGCGAAAAGAGTCACATAGAGAGAAAAAAGCATCTTGCTCTTCTAAGTCGTAATAAGTGCATAGTAATAACCATCTTGCACCTAAGCTATATTGAATATTGCTGTATTCTACATTTGGTAATAATTTTTTTTATAATTCTCAATAAATTCATTGACCCAATCTATTGCTTATAATATGATTTTTATAGGATTTGTCAACGAACCAAATAAATTAGAAAGAGCTTCCAGAACTTGTTGTTCTAGAAGCTCTAACTTTATAAACTCTAAATATATTTATAACTGAAAATTAAGCTTTAACCTTAACCTCAGCAGGAAGTGCAATTTTATCCCGACCAATACTCTGGTAAGCAAAACCTAATTCTTGCATTTGCTCCAAGCTGTATAAATTTCTACCATCGAAAATAATGGCTTCATTTAATAGTTTTTTGATGACTTTGAAACTTGGTGTTCTGAATACACTCCATTCTGTTAGAATAATGAGGGCATCTGCATCAATTAAGGCTTCGTTTTGGTCGCCACAAAGCTGAATTCTATCTCCAAATTCTTTAACTACATTCTCCATTGCTTCTGGGTCAAAGGCTTTAATTTTTGCGCCTGCAGCCAGTAATTCTTCAATAATGTATAAAGCTGGTGCTTCTCTAATATCATCTGTATTAGGTTTGAAAGCAAGTCCCCAAATAGCAAATGTTTTGCCTGTCAAATCCTTACCATAATGGTTCTGAATCTTTGTTACCATTACAGACTTTTGGATTCGGTTAACCTGCATAACAGATTTTAAAATTTTAAAATCATAATCATACTGACCAGCCGTTTTAGCTAAAGCTTGTACATCTTTAGGGAAACAACTACCACCATATCCAACACCTGGGAATAAAAATCGTTTGCCAATTCTAGAATCGCTACCCATTCCTTTTCGAACATGGTCTACATCAGCCCCCACCTTTTCACAAAGATTGGCAATTTCATTCATAAAAGAAATTCTAGCTGCTAAATAAGAATTAGCCGCATATTTAGTCATTTCTGCGGAGCGTTCGTCCATGAAAATAACTGGATTGCCCTGTCTAACAAATGGATTGTATAATCGCTCCATTGTCTTTTTCGCTCTGTCAGAACTTGTACCAATTACTACTCGGTCTGGTTTCATGAAATCGTCTACAGCGACGCCTTCTCTTAAAAACTCAGGATTAGATACCACATCAAATAAATCTAAGTCTAATCTTTTAGCTAAAATATCATGTACTTTTTGAGCAGTTCCAACAGGCACCGTACTCTTATCTACAATGACTTTATAATCGGTAATTAATGCAGATAAATCTCCAGCGACGCCTAAAATATAGGACAAATCCGCTGAACCATCTTCACCTGGAGGTGTAGGTAAGGCTAAAAAGATAATTTCTGCATCTTTAATGGCTGCTGCTAAATGAGTTGTGAAATTTAACCGACCTTGTTTGGTATTTCTATCAAATAGAATTTCTAAGCCTGGCTCAAAAATAGGGACTTCCCCATTTTTCATGCGTTCTACTTTTTGCTTATCAATGTCAACGCAAATAACGTGATTACCTGTTTCTGCAAAGCAAGTCCCTGTGACTAATCCAACATAGCCTGTACCTACAACTGTAATGTTCATTCTTTGAAATTTTAAAATTTTTAGGAATTTTGTTATAATAATATATCCAAAAAATAGAAATTTAACCTGATTGTTAGGTGTAGAATACTTAGTGAAGAGAATTAAATAAATTGCTCCAGAAAGCGCAGTTATTTTTTCGGCTAAGAAATTAAAAAAATTAGTGCATACCCTTTGGTACGGACTCTTTTTTTTAGTTTTTTAGACGGACAAAGAACAAGCTTAATGGGG
>JBGCFJ010000876.1:0-12868 GCA_045106885.1 Saprospiraceae bacterium | reverse complement strand
ATGAGACCAATGCATTCTTTGTCTAATTTGTTTGAAAATGATGCGCAACAATTAACGAGTCCTAATTATTTTACAGGATTTCGGAATATTTGTACTAGGGAAAAGTTTGAAACATCTTAAGCTTATGCTCTCCCTTAAAGGCAGGGGCGATTGGTTCTAAAAAATGGAGACTGCTGGTGAGGACATTTTGTCCGCAACCTCTATCCTGCTCGCCTCTGGCGAACATTTTATGTATTAATACTCGCCAGAGGCGAGCTAATAGAGGTTGCGGACTGCAAGTCCTCACCAGCATGATTCGGAAATTAATAGAACCAATCACCCCTGACTTATTAAGTGCTAATTTTCTTTAAAAAATTGATACTTTTGCGTCCTTAAAAAATAGATTTGTTATTTTTTGAAATACTATCTAATACAAAGTAAGCGTACGAAAAACGCTATCACCTTCAAAATTAATATAACATGGCTACAGTAGCAGATTTTAAAAAATACGTAGAAAAAGTAGAAGCGAAAAAAGGATATACTCGACCTTTAGCTTTTGGGTTGGGCATCAGGAAATCAAAAGGAGATAAAACCCTAGAAGTCTTTTTTCCAGGTATTAATTATAATACAGCTTTTGGAACAGCGGCAGTCTTACAAGATGTGGCTAAATTTAAAGGTAGTGAAAATGGATATGCGGTACTAACTAAAAAAGGCTTGCAAAATGCTTTTGACAAATTTGAAGCCTTCCATGATGAAATCGAAAAGCATCCGAATATCACTTTAATTCAACAATTATTAACGAATTACAAAAGAGTTGGTGGTTACCATAAAACAGAGGTAGTTGTCTACTTTTTATTTGATAAAGACCAAGCCGTTGAAAATGCAGTAGAAGGGTATTTTAAAATCCAATGCTTATCTCAATTGCATGTGCAACCACATGGGATTAATTGTAGTGGTATTTTCGGAAAGATGAATAATATTGCTTGGACAAGTAATGGACCCATTTTACCAGAAGACTTAGCAGAAGAACGAATTAAAGCTACTTTTAAAGGAGCAGAATTGGTGGTTAGTCACGTTGACAAATTTCCTTATTTAGTTAGTTTTGGTGTACCAAATGGGGTAAGAGTCGTTTCTGGGTCACAAGCAAGGCTAGGCGCACATCTAAGCCCAGGTACAACTATTATGCCTGCTGGATATGTTAATTTTAACGCAGGAACTTTAGGAAGCGCAATGATTGAAGGGCGTGTTTCTGGTGGGGTTGTAGTGGGGAATAAATCTGATATTGGTGGAGGTGCTTCTATTATGGGGACGCTTTCTGGTGGTAATAAAAACGTTATTTCTATCGGTGAACAATGTCTACTAGGTGCGAATGCTGGAACAGGTATTTCTTTAGGAGATGGTTGTACGGTTGCAGCAGGAGTTTATATTACAGCAGCTTCTAAAGTTTCGTTGTATAATAAAGACAAACAACCTGTCAATTTAGCTGGCGCAATTGTAGCAGAAGGGGAGAATGTAGTGAAGGGAATGGATTTAAACGGAAAATCCTATATGCTTTATTTCAATGATTCTCAAACTGGAAAATTAACGGCTCGTCCAAATACAAAAGTGATTGAGTTGAATGAGAGTTTACACGCCTAAGTAAATGATGAATGATGAATTCAGAAAAATTAACAGGGTTAATCAATTTATCCATATGATTACTTTTTAAGGTTCTACTGAAAAAAGGTCGATTTTGGAACAGGTGTCGGACACTTATCATATGTAAATGATTCGATTTTAATAATTAAAATATCTGTATTTTATTAAATCAAAGTGTCCGACACCTTTTTTCAGTAAGACCTTATAATCTGATATTCATAATTTTATTTTTACATTATTCCTTAAAGACGATATTAATACATAGTCTGTAGATAAATAGCAAACCCCTTAATTTACTAATGTAAGTTAAGGGGTTTATTTTGTACGAAAATTGAAATTGCCGACGAATTCATCATTTATCGTTCATCATTCATCGTCACTACCAATATGCGCTTCTAAAAAAGCATGAATCTCTTCTTTCGTAGCCGTCTCCTCAAATTGTACAGGCTGACTAAATTTAACTGATAATTCCACGCCTCTTTCCTTAAATTTTAGCCCCTTTTTATCAAAAGCTTCTCTAAAACCATCAATTTTAACAGGTACAACAATTGGATTCAAGGATTTGATGAGACTAGCAGAACCTTTTCTGACAGGGGCATTGATAGAAGTGGTGCCTTGCGGAAAATTAATGACCCAACCATGATTTAATGCCGCTTTGATTTTAGCAGGGGCACGAATATCAGAATTTCGTTTGACATCTTTACCATTACTTCTCCATGCTCGTTTGACGGTTACAGCACCTGCATAAGAAAAGATTTTAGGCAATAGGCCATCATTTTTCATCGTCTCTTCAGCCGCAATATAATAAGAACGTACCCTTGGCATCATCAAATAAATAGGAAAATTGATGTTTTTCATCCGCCATTTATCGCTGCTAAAAATGTGATTGAGCGCAAAAACATCTGCGAAATAAGTTTGGTGGTTGGAAACAAAAAGTACATTTTGTTGGGGCAAATCTCGCAAAATTTCCATGCCTTCCACCTTCATTTTATTGACAATATTTAAGCGGCGATACGTTGCGATACCAATGATACTAGTCAAGGCTCTTTTTAGCAAAATAAGATTACCAAAAGGGTCTTTAAGGCGTCTACCTAATTTGGTTCTGGGAGGGCGTTTTTTAATTGGTTTTAATTTAAATTTTCGGTTAGTTCGCTTTTTAAAAAGCTTTACCATATTTATTTTTTAGGTCGGTGATTTATAGATACTATTTTAAAAAGACATAGTAAATATGTTTTAAAAAATTATCCAGTGTCAATATTTATTAAACAATGAATTATGTTTCCGAATTCATCATTTATCGTTCATCGTTCATCATTTGGTAATGATTTCTTCCACAAAAATACGGAGAAACTAAGTTATTTTAGTTCATCTTATAAAAGTAAAAAGTAATCATAGATAAATTTCCATAAACTTTATATACTTGTAACTGTTTTAATTGCTTTAGCTGTCAAATTATTCGACGAAAGTTATTTAAAAATGCTGCTTTGTCAGTAAACTAGCAATTCAATTAATTTAATCCGTTGCCAATTATCCGCTGCCAATTTTGAATAAATTGGCAAGGGATAACTGGTAACTGGCAACCGTAAATATATGAGCTTACCCAAAACACTTGGAGAATTAAAAGCGTCAGGTTATACTTCTCGTTCTATCAAAGAAGAATTACGAGAAAATTTAATCAAAAAAATTAGTAAAAAAGAAAAAGTATTCAAAGGCATTATCGGCTTTGATGATAGCGTTATTCCAGATTTAGAGCGAGCTATTTTGTCTAGACATAATGTATTGCTTTTAGGGCTAAGAGGACAAGCAAAAACTCGTTTAGCCCGCTTGATGGTGCAATTATTAGATGAGTATATGCCGATTGTTGCAGGTAGTGAATTAAATGATGACCCTTTAAATCCGATTTCTAGAGTAGGAATAGATTTAGTTGCCAAACATGGTGATGATACCCCTATTGCTTGGATACATAGAGACGAGCGATATGTGGAGAAATTGGCGACTCCCGATGTAAGTATTGCGGATTTAGTAGGAGATGTAGACCCCATCAAAGCGGCTACTTTAAAGCTGCCTTATTCAGACGAAAGAGTGATTCATTTTGGTTTAATTCCACGTTCGCATCGTTGTATATTTGTCATTAACGAATTACCAGATTTACAGGCTAGAATACAAGTATCTCTTTTTAATATTCTACAAGAGGGAGATATGCAAATTAGAGGCTTTAAATTGAGGTTGCCTTTAGAAATTCAATTTGTCTTTACGGCTAATCCAGAAGATTATACCAATAGAGGAAGTATTATTACGCCTTTAAAAGATAGAATTGAGAGTCAAATTTTGACGCATTATCCAAAAGACATTCCGACGGCGAGAATTATTACAGACCAAGAAGCAGCTATCACTAAGGGACAACAGGCAATTCGAGTTCCCGAAGTATTAAAGATATTATTAGAAAGAATTTCTTTTGAAGCCAGAGATAGTGAATTTATTGATGAGAAGAGTGGGGTATCTGCTCGTTTGAGTATTTCTGCTTACGAAAATTTATTATCTGCCGCAGAACGTCGAATGCTCATCAATGGAGAAAAGAAAACGACGGCAAGAATTACAGATTTCTGGGGCATTGTTCCCGCTATTACAGGGAAAGTGGAGCTAGTTTATGAAGGAGAACAAGAAGGCCCTTATAGTGTGGCTATGAACCTAATAGGCAGCGCCATTAAAAAAGAATTCTTAGAATTATTCCCAAATCCAGAAAAGCTAAAACGTGGTCGAGAAAAAGACCCTTACGGGACGATTCGTGCTTGGTTTTCTGGTGGAAATGGCGTTAATTTATTGAATGACGAAAAGGATACCAATTATAAAAAAGCCTTAGATAAAGTAGCTGGTTTAAGAAAGATGGTAGAGCATGAAGACGTGCCAAAGGCAGACATTTATACTTACATGGAATTACTATTGCACGGACTAGCAGAATTTAGTGTCATCAATAAAGATTACATAGAATCTCAATTTACTTTCCATGATTATCTAGCAAATATGTTAGGTGATTTGGGAGATGAAGGCTAAATAACTGAAATCATTTAGATTTTGTAGAAGTTCTTAATAAATGTTATATTTGTTAAGAACTTTTTAATTTTAAAATATGGGTGCTATAGAAAAATTAGAAGATAGAAAATATACTTTAGAAGAATATTTGGCTTTAGAGGAAGTAGCTGAATATAAAAGTGAATTTTGGGATGGAACTATTGTCGCAATGGCAGGAGGTAAACCTAATCATAATAAAATTGCTAATAGTATAGGCAGAGTTATCGAAAATGAATTAGATAAAAAAAATAAGAACTGTAGTACTTTTAATAGTGATCAAAAAGTTTTTATCCCCAAATTTAACCATGGTGTCTACCCTGATTGTATGGTTATTTGTGGAGAAGAAGAACTTCATGGAAAAAGTACGGCAATGGTGACTAATCCTTCTTTAATTATTGAGGTATTGTCAAAATCGACAAAAGAGTATGATAAAGGGGAAAAGTTTGAAGGTTATAGAAGTCTACCATCTTTTAAAGAATATGTCTTAATTTGGCAGACTATTCCAAAAGTGCAGTCGTGGTATAAAGAGGCAGAAGATTTATGGCGAATTTCCAGTGTCTTTGGCTTAGATAAAACAATAGAGTTATATTCTATCGGCTGTACACTTCAATTGAAAGATATTTACAGACGAGTTAATAATTTAGGAGATAAGGAAATTAACAAGGCATATTAATTTACAAAAAAGCAGCGCCAAAAACCCCCGCACTATCTCCCAATTTCGGTTTCAAAAAAGGTGTTTCTAACCGAGTATTAAAAATGTTTTTTTCCACTTCTTTCAAGCCTTCCGTATATAGTAGGTCTATATTACCCACACCACCACCTAAAACAATCGCATCAGGGTCTACAATATTGATAACACTAGCCATAGCCTTACCAAAAAAGTGTAATAAGCGTTTGACCGTCATGGTAGCGACTTCATCTTTATTGGCCAAATGGAGCGAGACTATTTCTTTTAATTTAAGTCGTTTGTCAGTAATCGATTCATAATATTTTTCTAGTGCAATCCCCGAAAAGATAGTTTCATTACAACCCGTTAAGCCACAATAGCATTTACCGCCAGATTCATCCAAAAAATTATGTCCCCATTCTCCTGCGATACCTTGTTTACCGTTTCTTACTTTTCCATTGATGACTAATCCCCCACCGACACCCGTTCCCATAATAACGCCAAAGACGACTTCCGCTTGTGAGACCGCACTTTTTACAGCGCCCATTGCTGTTTCTGCAATTGCAAAACAATTGGCATCATTAGCCAAGACCACAGGAATACTTAATGCCTTTTCCAAGTCTGCTTTTAGCGGCATATTATTTAAGACAATGGTATTACTATTTTTAATTAATTGAGAAGAGGGTTCTAAAGTACCAGGATGACCAATACCAATTTTTTGAGGTCGTATGCCGACTTCTATAGACATGACTTCAATCACTTTGGTGATTTGGTCAAGGATATGGTCATAGCCCTTTTCTCGTTCGGTAGGTACTCGAATTCTTTTTAATATATTTGGCGTATCTCTATCTTCTAGTACGACACCTTCTATTTTAGTGCCGCCTAGGTCTATGCCCCATAATGGTCCCATACGTGAAATTAATTGAGTATTGAAAAACTTCAACTTCGATTGCAACTTCAATTTCAAACCGTTTGAAATTGAGATTGAGGTTGAGGTTGAGGTTGATTTTGTAAACTATTTGACCGCAGGCTTGCTATGTTGCCCTATTTGCATCATCAAATAAGTCTCAAAAATGGTAAAAATTAAGTAAACAATAAAGAAAGGGAGTAAGAATATTTTAGAGGTAGGTTGAGTTAATTGATGATAACCCAAAACAACAAAAAGGGAAAGGAAAATTTTTCCAAAAGTAAATCCTAAAATAACCGTTGTAAATAAATTCTTATTGCTACTTCTTGCCGTTATCCCGCCCACTACAAACATCAATAAGGTTAATAGCATAAATAGCGCCAAGCTAATAAAAGAAAATAATAAATAAGGTTGGAGCAATGACAATTGAGCCAAAGCGAACAAGAGTACACCGGTACTGACAGAAACAATGGTGAAATATTTATAAAAAGCAGTAGACTCCAATTACAGTAAATCTTTTAGGATGGAATAAAGTACTAACGGTAATGCTAGTATGACGCAGGCGGTAGTCAGGAGTGGTTTTTCTAATGCAAAATAGACATCTAATTTTTGACCGATAAAAACGGCTATCATTAATGCTATAAAAATTTGAAAAACCATTCCTGAGTACTTTAAAACCTCATTAGGGTTTCCTTTTTTAGGCGGTGACTTTTCCGTTTGTTTTTTTGACAATATCTTTGGATACTTTTAATTTATTACTTCCATTATTACCTGAAGGATTGTTTCGCTTGATAGCAGCATTAATAACTGCTCCTTGCTGGACAATCAACTTATCATAAGAAGCATCTCCATTAATAATAGCTGTTTCTTTTAAGGACAAAGTTTCTTTAACTACTAAGTTGCCATCGAAACGACCTTCTATTACAGCATTAACACAAGTGATTTCTCCTTCGACTACACCTGTTTGACCTATAATCACTTTTGCATTACAAGTTAAAGTGCCATCAATTTTACCATCCACTCGAATGTCGCTTTCTGCTTTGATGTCTCCTGTGATGTTTGTTCCTTGCACTAGGGTATTTAAAGAACCACTTTTAGATCCTGCGGAACTAGCATCATTATTTGTATTGACGTCTTTGTTTTTTTTACTTCCAAACATAATTAAAATCTTGTTTAAATTTTTTGATAAAAGATAACTTTCTTTGCTCGACTTATCGACAAAGTCAAGATCATAAATTAAGATGTCTTTTACAGTTTTCTCACTAAGAGCTTGGTGAGGTAATGTGTCTAATATATAATGTCTGGGGGTAGGTAAATTTGTAATTTACCGTACAAAATTTTTAGGGAATTTTTTTATTAGATTTACGCACCTTTAAAAATAACTATTTTTAGATGGCTGTAATTTAAAGGGTAACAAGTCTATGATAACTCTTATCAGGATGTCGATTCCTGTGTACGTTTCATGTCTGTTCTCACAATTTTGGGGTAAATATACAAAAATACCCTACTTTAAAGTGTTAAAAGTAGGGTATTTCTTTTTTATGTATATTATTTTGCTTATTGGATTATAAAACAATTAGAAATTAGGACAGTAAACATCTCTTTTTTCTTCTCCAGTAATGTTATAAATAATAGAGAACTCAAAAGCACCATTTCCGTTACTTGCTTGATTTAAGTCAGATATATTTAAGTCATAACTAAATCCAAGTCCAAAATTATTATAATCAAATCTAGTAGAAACGATTACGGCATCTGCCCAAATCGTTGTACTTGTCGTTGCATTTTCTTGATCAAAAGGAC
Organism: Saprospiraceae bacterium; assembly: GCA_045106885.1. Taxonomy (GTDB): domain Bacteria; phylum Bacteroidota; class Bacteroidia; order Chitinophagales; family Saprospiraceae; genus JAFMDF01. The sequence goes on along the minus strand of JBGCFJ010000876.1, from coordinate 4,808 downwards.
TCGCTCTATTAGCCAATCGAGTCCAAAGGCCTAACTGAAAGGATTGGTTGTCTCCTCTTTTTCCATTGCTCAATAAGAATTTCAAACTAGCTCCTGCATTTAACTCAAAAGATGGTCCTTGAAATAAAGCGACTGCGCCTGGCACTATACCAATTTTTCCTCCGCCCATAAATTCTCCACCTGCATGTACCGTAAATTTACTATACAAAGGTAAATCTGTTTGCGGGTCAAAAGATTGGTTGGCTCTATTTAAGTGACTAAAAGCACCACCTACATAAAAGTTACTTCTTTCATTGAAAACAGTAAACCATAATAAACCAGCAGAAAAGTCAGGAAAAATAAAATTATCGTTATCAAACATTTCTCCGCTACTTAAATCTGGATTAAACCCTCCTTCTCCATCGTGTTGAGAAGCCCATTGTGCTCTGGTGAAGTCAATACTTCGTTGAGCAATGCCTCCTTCTACCCCTACTACTAAGTAATGAGATTTACTTCTATACCCGCCCATTCGTTTACTATAAGAAGCAGACATTTTAGCTTGTAAAGTTTTAAAGTCTAATTGACCTGCCTTATCGCCCCAAAAAGTACCACCAATACCAAAATAATCGTATCTACCAACAGGAATCTTCTGGTCGTAAGAAGCAGAGTAAGTAGAAAAAGCATTAGATTTCAAAACACTTGCCCATTGATTTCTATAATTTCCTACCACTCTCACTTGGCTATTCATAACCCCAGTCAAAGCAGGATTTAGGTTTAGAGGAGACATATAGAACTGAGAAAAGTGAATATCTTGTGCCTGTACGGCCAAATAGCTAAAACTGATAGCACAAAGGAGTAAAAAGGTCTTAAGTTGTTTCATGTAAGATATATTTAAAACGACTTTATTTCTGATTGAGATTAGAAAATTCTAATTTTAATATTTATATAAAATACATCTGTATACTTGTAAAAGATTAAGTTTATCCAAACATTAAAAAGGGACAATCTGAAAATTTATACAAGGATATAGATTTCAAAGGAATCTAGCAATAGTAGTAAGTGGTTGATTGTGCAAGATTCTTGACGAATCAAGACATTAAGAACATTTTCGATACTGAAAAATCACCAAATCGAACATTTAACGTCATTTTTAAGAAGCATATTTTATCAATTTTTACATTAATTAATTTTATGCCTTCTTTTTGTCAAAACTATAAATAGTGGAGATTTGGGTTGAAAGTATTAGATAAAATAAAATGTCTGAAAGTTCCTATTCTTCTTTTTTCCAAATCGCACCATATTCGTCTACGAGAATATCGTCATAATGGTCGGCTTTTTCAAATAAATGTTTAAATAATTGAATGCCTGTATCTACATTAAGATAGCGATCATAAATAAGTAAGGATAGTATAATATCGTGTCCTTTTGGATTAACACTAAAAGTTAGTCCTTCAATAAGATAATTTTGCTTTAGGAGGTATTCATAAAGAGGTCCGATATTCTCTTTTGGGAGGTTGCATAAGAAGGCATCCCCAATAATCAAGCCAGTTTTTTCGTGATAGGTGATATTGATTTTAGCGCTCCCCTGATGTATTTCCCAGTTATTAGGACCTCTTCTCGATAATTTCACATCATGCCCTGTTTTTGTTAATAATTCTTCTATCGTTTTACTAATACCTAGTGGTTCATAATCTTCTTCGTAAGCTGGCAACGTTAACTTTGCGCCACAGTGTGGACAGTATTTTTGCGCTTTTCCAGTATCAAAGACCAAATTAGAACAAGCCAGACATCGTGCACTAGACTTTCCTTGTCCTTTTAAATAGCTTTGAATGGTTTCTTTGAGGTAATTAACGGGTAGAGAAAAACCTATATTCTCTCCATCTCGAATCATAAAGGTATTGACCCCAATTACTACACCCGCTAGATTTAGTAAAGGTCCGCCACTATTACCAGGGTTCAGCGCCGCATCGTGTTGTAAGTAAGTAATGTCATTTTGTTGATGCTGTGTACTAGAAATGATTCCTTGGGTAGTCGTATATTTTAAGCCAAAAGGATGACCAATAGCTATTGCATAATCCCCTTCTTTGACAGTTGTAACTTCCCCTAACACTATAGTAGGAATTTTAGCAATTTTAGGAACTGAAAGGAAAGCTAAGTCGTGCTTTGCATCAACAAACAGGACTTTCGCTAGTTGTCTATCAAATCGACTACTATCTATGACCACTTCCTTATTTCCTCGAACGACATGTTCATTGGTAACAATTAAATCGTATGCCTTTACATAGAACCCCGTTCCTTTACTATAAGGAGTAGCAATCTGAATGACCACATCTCGGTATAATTCTATTATTTCTTCCACATTATAGGTGTTGCGAGTTGCGAGTTGCGAGTTGCGAATTACGAGGATCAACCCGCAACTCGCAACTCGCAACTCGTTTACTCTACTTTAGTCAAATCTAAGTTTCTAATCATTGTCAGATAAGACTTAGCAAATTTTACTTGCCCATCGAAAGACAACTTATTAATATTTGGAGATAAATTGGGGTATTTTTCTTTGTTGGCTTCTACGATTTCTTTGATGGCTTTTTTGATGCCCTTTTTATTAAAAGTTTGTTGTTTAAAATCAACCAAATCTAATTTAAACCCTAATTGTTCAAAAAATGAACTATACATAATTTGATAATAGAGATAAAATAAATCTTTATCAGGTTTAGGAATAGCATAGTTGAATAAACAATAACCTACTATATAACCAGGAATCGCCAATGCTACTTTATGATGCCCATTATCATTATACCAATCCATCTGATGCAATTCACCATCAATAAAACTGACCACTCGGTCGTGCGTAACGGGCTTCGTAATGCCAAAAGAAGTTTTTACTCGATACATGCCTTTAAAAAAATCTGCTTTAGGTTGTTTGACCAGGTGTTGATATTCTTTTTGTAGAATAGCATTTTTTTGCAGATTTGTTTTTTTGTCTTTTGTAAAATAAAGGCGATGAAGCCGTTCTAAGGTTTCCATGAGCATGCCTTCAGGCACCGTCAAATAATCTAATTTGTAACTTAAATTTAATAAAAGGTAAGCAATTCCGCCTGGGTATTGATGAGTATTTAGTTTACCATTTTCTATATCTTGCAAAACATCATTAATTTCGCTAATAACGAATTGATATTTCACTTCTTTTTCTAGCTCAGTAGCATGCTCAAGTAAAGACTCATCTGTATGATGCAATGCATCAAACTCATCAATTAATAAATCATCTAATTTATCGGCTTTAGTGGCGACTTCTTTTAGGGCATAATATAATTTATAAGGAGAAGCATCAAGTATATTGGTTTCAAAAACAATCGTAATATCATTATCTGCATCTAGGGCAAAACAACTATATCGCATTTTGAAATTTTCTTCCATCAAGCGCCGCATAAAACCAATATTCAAATTTTCTGTAATGGCAATCTTGGCCTCCGCTTTTACTTTCTTTCTATTGGCGAATCCTATTATTTTTTTGGACCCTTGTATGAGTTCAAATTTTATTGCTCCTTTTTCTTCTAGAAAAGATACATTCTTTTCTTTAGTGTCTCTTAGATAGGTGAAAAAAGCATTAAAAGAAGCTAAATATTCTTGCTTTTCGAATAAATCTAGAGATTTTTCCCATGCCGCATACTGTTCCTTACTTTTGTAAGAATCGCTATACCGCCCAAAACTAATCGCTGGTTGCGGTACTTTTTCTACTGTTGATCCAAAAAATTTATCAAAAAATCCCATTTGAGGAAAAGCTAAGTATTAAGTGTTGATAAAAACAAGCTAAATATTTACATTTTGTTGATGCTGATTCTAGTATACCTACTCATTTTGCTTAGAAATACCCTAAAAAAAGGCTTAACTCGGATGCTAAATTTGTAGGAACGAAACAAAACCGAAAAATACTAATTTTACACGACAATTTTAGAAATTAAATACTTCTTGATTTTTTATTAGGGACGAGACAATTAATAATGTACCAGAAATGATGAGGTTCTTTTTTCGTTTAGCAAGATAAACAATCACTGATTGTGAACCGCTTGCGGATGGGATGCTTTTCAGCATAGCCGTTGCTACGTTGAAGAATTTTAACAGGAGCAAAAGAGGAAGATTCGGGGAATCTTTATCTTTTGTGAACCGCTTGCATGAAGGAGTGTAAGCTCCTGAACCGTGAAACGGGTGGGTTGCTGAATGCCTTTAAACGGAAAAAGAATCCATCAGACTGGTAGGTTATTATTTTTCTCGTCCCTTAAACTAAGCTTCCCTTTTTTTCGTTTTAGGAGTGACTACGACCAACTTTTTTTGAAAAAAAATCACTATCCTTCTAAGATTTCATAGTTTTACAACTGTTTCATGTTTTTGAATACTCTATTATAAAAGTAGGAACCAGTTTATTAAAATAAAGATGCTTTGACAAGTCCTAGTACTCAGGTAGTTCAATTCCACAATTTTTACCTTTTATTAGAAAAGAGGTTGAAATTAAAAGAACTTTGGAATTTGTCAAAGAAAGAAAATAAATACTATGCTTCGACAATATGCTTCATACTTATCTATTTTCCTAACTTTTGGATTGTTTTTCTTTGGTCTTGCCGATCTGGCTGCAACCCATAATCGGGCAGGAGAGATTTCTGTAGAACAAATTGATGCTTTGACTATCAAAGCAATGATTACTACTTATACCAAAGCCTCAAGTATCCAAGCAGATCGGGATAGTTTGACCTTGTGTTGGGGAGACGGTAACTGTGAACTCTTAGTTAGGATTAATGGTCCTATAGGCAATAGTGGTATTCCTGCTGGGGAACGTT